>VGWA01000273.1 GCA_016873795.1 Ignavibacteria bacterium | reverse complement strand
AAAATCACCCTGCGAAGTTTCGATTACTTTCGGGCGTTTCTTTATTGCTCCGACTCCCAGTATGGCTATCTGCGGTTGGTTGATAATCATCGTTCCGAATATGTTTCCGAATACTCCGTAATTCGAGATTGTAAACGTTCCTCCCTGAATCTCGTCGAGCGTTAGTTTTTTTACGCGTGCTCTTTTCCCGAGGTCGTTAATTTCTCTTGCCAGTCCGGTAAGATTTTTCGAATCTGCATTTTTTATTACTGGTACTATCAGTCCGCCGTTTTCCATTGCTACTGCAAAACCGAGATTAATTCTGCTGCTCATAACCGCCTTATAAGGCACGGATGAATCGTCTATCACCGCATTCACAAGCGGAAAGTCCTTGAGAGTCTTTACTACCGCCTCCGCAATAAAAGGCATATATGTTAATTTGAATCTTTCCTTTGTTTCGAATTCACCTGATAATTTTAATCTTGCTTTTTCTACATTGGACATATCACACTCGGCTACTGCGTTGACGTGAGGTGAAATTGCAGCCGAAGCCACCATATGCTCCGCCATCTTTTGTCTTACATTATCAAACTCAAATACCGATATACCTTCAGCATTGTAATCTATTGCGGATTTATGATAACCGATGTCTTTTTTTACCGTGGGGGTTTGTTTTGGTTCGGCAGCGGGTTTAACTATTTCCTTCGGTTCGATTTTTTGTTCCGTTTCCTTTTTTATTTCTTCTTTAACTTCGGGCATAGCAGATTTATTTTTGATATAATCGAGTATATCATTTTTTGTTACCCTTCCGTTCATTCCCGTCCCCTGTATTCTTTCAAGTTCAGAAATCTGAATACCTTCTTTTTGGGCAATATTTAATACAAGCGGAGAAAAGAATTTCGATGTATCGGTTGTTTTTGTTTCTTTAATCCGGGTTTGTGATTCTTTTATTGTTTCTTCTGCGGGAACTTCCATTAACGGTGCTGTTTCTGATTTTTCTTTGATTGGTTCACTCTCCGGACTTTCAGGTTTTGCGTCCGCCTCCGTATCCATTAATGCAATTACTTTTCCTACCTCTACTACGTCGTTTTCACTGAACAGCAGTTTTGTTATAATTCCCGTCTCCGGGGCAGGTACTTCTGTATCGACTTTGTCCGTTGAAATTTCAAGCAACGGTTCATCTCTTTCTATTTTTTCTCCCGCTTTCTTTAACCATTTCAGGATTGTTCCTTCCATTATGGACTCGCCCATTTTCGGCATTATTATTTCTACTACCATTTTTTTTATTTTAAATTTCTATTGCTTGATTATTTGTAAACAAAAATAATCGATAATAATTTATTTTTACTTGCTTATTATCCACCCTTCCTGCCTTCTTGCCTTCCTGCCTTTAGCCCTGCTTTTCCTTTTCATCCTGAACATGTTTCAGGATCTAATCATTCCTCACTTTTTTAATTATCCGCTAATTTTAACTAATTGTTTTTTTATTTTTTCTAATTTAACATTTACAATTTAACATTTACAATTT
>VGWA01000272.1 GCA_016873795.1 Ignavibacteria bacterium | reverse complement strand
TTAGTTATAATGAATAATATTTTTGAACACATTGTATCTCCTATTTCTGTAATTTTAAATGTAAATAAAGTTCTAAAAAAAAATGGTTACCTTATTATATCAACACCGAACAGATATAGATTAAGTAGTTTATTATCTTGTTTGACTGGCAATAAAGTAAATTTAATATCATTAAACCATATTACAGAGTATTCGATTGGACAAATTGTAGAAATTTTAAAATACACTGGATTTAAATTAAATGAAATAAAAACAGTAAAATTGAAACAGGAAAAGCTGAAACACAGATTTATTTATGCATTAATAAATATATATTTAAAAATTATTAAATCTCATAACAGACTGGATGATACTGTTTTTTACACAGCTCAGAAACCTTAGTCGATTCAATAAATCATATTAAATACAATAATGAATAAAGTTTTAGTAACAGGTGCCAGCGGATTTATCGGTTCTCATCTTGCCGAAAGATGTGTTTCGGACGGCCTCGAAGTTAAGGCGTTTGTAAGATATAATTCTTCAAATAAATGGGGATGGCTCGAGAATTCAAAATATTTAAGAGATATTGAAATTCATACTGGTGATATTCGTGATTATGATTCTGTTTATAAAGCAACGGAGGGATGTAAAATTGTTTTTCATCTCGCGGCTTTGGTTGGTATTCCGTATTCTTATATTTCTCCGGCTGCTTACATTAAAACTAATATCGAGGGAACTTATAACGTGCTTGAAGCTGCCAGAAACAGAAACTTTGAACAGATTTTAATTACTTCCACAAGTGAAACATATGGTACGGCACAATATGTACCTATAGATGAAAAACATCCGCTAATTGGTCAGTCTCCTTATTCGGCATCTAAAATTTCAGCAGACCAGCTCTCTTTAAGTTATTATTATTCCTATAAAGCCCCCGTTAAGATTGTTCGTCCATTTAACACATATGGTCCAAGGCAATCAGCAAGAGCAATCATACCTTCTGTAATAATCCAGTTATTATCCGAGAAAAGTAAATTAAATATCGGAAATTTATACCCGACACGTGATTTTACGTTTGTTGAAGATACAGTAACCGGTTTTATTGAGATTTTTAAATCCGATAAGCTATTCGGTGAAGTTACAAATATCGGAATAAACGAAGAAATTTCAGTTGAAAATCTGATTAAACTGATTTGTTCGATAATATATAGCAAATCAGTAATCAAAACCGAAAAAAAAAGAGTCAGGCCAAAGGGAAGCGAGGTTGAAAGACTTCTTTGCGATAACTCAAAAATATTGAAGTTTACGAACTGGAAGCCCGTGTATAGTTTAAGAAAAGGGCTTATAGAAACAATCAATTGGATAAAGGAAAACCTACATTTATTTAAATCCGAAATTTATAATGTATAAAATACCGTTATTTGACCTGAATTTTGACAAAAGAGAAAGAGATGCTGTTACAAGAGTAATGAAATCAGGTTGGATTTCCGAAGGTTCGGTTTGCAGGAGTTTCGAAAAGAAATTCAGCAGTATGCTCGGAA
>VGWA01000271.1 GCA_016873795.1 Ignavibacteria bacterium | reverse complement strand
ACAATGGTTAAATGAACCTTTTAAGCCTCCAGGCAAGGAAATTGAAGAAATACAGCTAAAAATATTTTAAACTCCAAAAATAATAAGGGGGGTTTGTTTTAAAATATCCTCTATTTAACGAAAGATCTGTCCAAAATCGATTGTTTTTTATGTTTTATTCAAGTTCCATTTTTATTTTGGACAGCAGTGAGATTTTTTTACTAAATGACTCTTTATCACAACAGAAGTGCATTCAGAAGCCGCAGTAAAATATTCTCTAAGCAAATAATAACCCCGATTTAATTAACTAAGAACTGAAAAAACAATAAGAAGTATACATCAGACATCAATTTCTGAACTTATTTAAGATTTTTTTCATTCTTAAAATATGAATAATTGAAATTTAATATTAATTCATAACGGAATTTTTTCTGAATTTTTTAAGAAATAAAATTTTCCTAAAATTGTATTTAGAATGAGAAAAATTTTTATTGAAATATTATTAATATTAATATTTACATTAATTATTGCATTACTGGGAAATTTCTTTAACTCAAAGGGTATTAAGCTCAGTTCATCTCAAAGCCGGATAAGTGTTGAGGATGAAGCTGCTTATAAAGACGAATTCAGAAATGACCCTTACGATACACTATCGGTACAAATGCCATTATTGAACGACCTGAGGCAGAAAGATAAAAAAGAAGGATTTTATATACCTCAAAATATAACACTAAGTCTGGCAAAAAAGCTTTACGACAAAAATGCTCTATTTATTGACGCAAGAAAAAAAATAGATTTTGACGCAGGACACATTAAGGGTGCAATAAATATATCCTATGACGATTTTTTAGCGAAGACTAAAGAAGAACGCATAGAGATGATGAGAAAATACAATAAGAACGGAATAATAATCGCATATTGCGAAGGCGGAACATGCGATGTAAGCATTGATGTAGCATATGAACTGGCAAGAATGGGTTTTAACTATGTTAATTTGTATCGTCCGGGTTATATTGCCTGGAAAAACGCAGGATATCCCGTTGAACCATAATCTGAAATGAATAAGGAAAAAATGAGACATATCTTATCAAACAGAATACTGCAGATAATCTTAAGATTAATAGTAGGCGGCACATTTATATATGCTTCAATCGGAAAAATTGCAGATCCTGTTTCATTTGCAAAAGCAATTAATAATTATCAGATGCTGCCGGAATTTACTGTTAATTTTCTGGGGGTTTTTATACCCTACCTTGAATTTATTACCGGCACATTTTTAATAATCGGTTTGTTTAAAAAAGGTTCATCATTAATTATTATTGTATCATTGATACTTTTCACCATTGGATTATTACAGGCATATATCAGGGGCTTGTCTATCAACTGCGGATGTTTTTCATTAGATCCATCCACAAAAAGTGAAATATTAATAAGAATAATTCAGGATATATTTTTACTTTTATTTACATTTATAATATTATTATATTCTAAAACAAAAAAAATTGAATTAAACAATAAGGAGTCAGAAAATGTCAACCAGCAACGCATTTAGTTT
>VGWA01000270.1 GCA_016873795.1 Ignavibacteria bacterium | reverse complement strand
ACAAAATTCATAAATTAATTTACAGGAGTACAAAATGAAAGAATTTATTGAATTTATAGCAAAGCATCTTGTGGACAATCCTGAGGAAGTGGAAGTTAAAGAGATAGTACAGGAAAAAGCGACAACCTACGAGCTTTACGTAGCGGAAAAAGAAACCGGTAAAGTAATCGGCAAGGAAGGAAAGACGGCAAAAGCAATACGTACCTTACTTGCAGCCATTTCAGCAAAAGAAGGCAAGAAATGCTCATTGGTCATTCCCGATAAAAAACAAAAAGAAAATCAGTAGTTGCCAGAGACAGGTAGCGTAATTTTTATCGGAAAAATCACCGGCAGCCACGGATTAGGCGGATTTTTAAAAGTAATTCCGTTGACTGATTTTTCAGACAGATTTGATAAGTTAAACGAAGTATATTTATTCGATGAAAGGAAAAATAAATTTGCAGTAAACATCAAGGACGGAAAATTTACTTTCAGAATAGAGAAAGTGAATTACTATAAAAATCAAATTAGAATCAAGTTCTTTGATATCGACAGTAAAAGTGATTCCGACGTTTTGAAAAGTTTTTTGATTGCAATCGACGAAAGCAATAGGATAAAGATAAAGAAAGGCGGGTTTTATTATTACGAAATTATTAATCACAAAGTTATTTATAAAAACAAAGAAACCGGATTAGTCGAAGCAATAGAAAACTACGGAGGAGACGACCTGTTAAAGGTCAACACCGGAAATAAATATTTTTATATACCGATAAGAAAGGAATTCATAAAGAAAATTGACAACGACAAAAAAGAAATCGAAATTGATATAACCGAAGGATTGTTAGACATCTAAAAGAAACATTAATGAGATTTGACATAATATCGGCGAATCCGAAGATACTCGAAAGTTCTTTAAATAACGGGTTAATCAGCAGAGCAAGAAACAAAAATTTAGCTGAAATTTATCTTCACGACCTACGGGATTACTCAGAAGGCAGATACAAACAGATAGATGATGAACCCTACGGCGGAGGAAGCGGAATGATATTAAAACCGGAACCATTTTTTAAATGCATAGAGCGTTTATTATCGGAGAGGCAGTACGATGAAATACTGCATTTTACTCCTCAGGGCAAAGAATACAATCAAAAAAGGGCAAATGATTTTTCGCTACTGAAGAACTTCATATTAATCTGCGGACATTACAGAGGGATAGACGAGAGAGTAACGGAAAAATTCGTAACACAAGAAATATCCATCGGCAATTATGTATTATCCTGCGGAGACATAGCGGCGCTTGTATTCATAGATTCGGTTGTGAGATTACTGCCGGGCACATTACACGATGCAGAATCGGCTTTATCGGATTCATTTCAGGTAGAAACAGGTTTCGATTATCCGCAATACACAAGACCGGAAACAATTTCGGGTATGAAAGTTCCCGATATATTACTAAGCGGCGACCACAAAAAGATAGGCGAATGGAGAAAACAAAAAGCACTTGAAAAATACAAAAGAATTAAAGACAATTAAGAATAACACTATAATATTAAAGGAGATATAATGGATAAAATAAAACTCGTAACA
>VGWA01000269.1 GCA_016873795.1 Ignavibacteria bacterium | reverse complement strand
TACCAATAGAAAAAAAAGAAGAAAAAAAATTAATCCTTTCGAAAACGGATGCCGTTTCTGTAACGGAAGATGTTTATTTACCCCCAGGAAAACACGAACCTGAAGAGACGGAGGTAACAGAGAAAATTGTTGAAGATGATAATATTCAGCAGGTCTTTACAAAAACCGAAGATATAGTTAACGCCCCAGAACAAGAATTAATAACTGCCCAATCAAAAACGGAACAAGAACAAACCTTCACAAACAAAAACACATCGACAGAAACCATCGGTAAGCCAAAAGAAGAACTTAAAACAGAAACCGAAAACGAAGAAAGCCCAGAGAGTGAAAAACCGGCACCCCAAAAAATAGAACAAGATCACGAGATACAGTTTGTAGAAGATATAAAAGCGAGCGAGGAGGAAATTTATAAATATACTAACGAACAAACGGAGGAAGAGAGAGAAGAGCCACAAAAAATTTTATTGGATAGCCTGCCCGAAGATGAACCAAGCTATATTGAAGCACAAAGGCTGGAAATAAACAAGGATTTTATTTATTACGAAGAGCAAATTATTCAAAGAAACAAAAAATTAAGAGAGTTACTTGCTAAATCAAAAGAACTTTTGACGGTTAGTGCTGATAAGTTTACAGACAAAAAGATAACAGAAAAGGAATCGGAGTTAGTGGACGGGAAGTTGCTGGAAGAAATTTTTAAAGAAAGTGAGTTATCAGAACAAGAATCCCAAAAATTTTCTTTTGAAATAATTACTAAAATATATGGTACAATAAAGAAATATTTTAATTTTATAAAATTACTTAACGAGGAATCTATAAAATCTTTCTTGTTAACCGAGAAAACAAATAACCACGAGAAAGTACTTGATAATTTTATAAAAGGACTTATTCTTATTGATTGTCTTTTGAAAGATGAAGATTGTAATATTGGTATAGAGAATGTAATAAGGTTTACCGAGGAAATAAATTCTTTCTTAAAAAAGAAAGAAGACGAGTTTGAAAAGAAAAAAACGGTACAGAAAAGCAAAAAAGAAATAGAGAAACAACTTAAAAAACGTTTTACAGAAACAACACAGAGAGAAAAACTCATCCTCTTAAAAAACAGTATTGTAGACATAGAAAAAATAATTAAATCGCTTGAACATATCAAAGGAGAATTTCAAGTATACAATGGATTAAGAGAGCTTTCACACACGTTTGTATATTTTAAGGGAATAGTGACTATTGCGAATTTACTTGAGATGAACAAACTATCACAGCTTGCAGAAGGGGGGTATATTTTTATAAAATTTGTACAAAGTTATCGATTAAACCCCTTTAACGAAGAGATTAAAAGTATTTTCAATTATATTATATATAATATGAAGATGCTGTTTCTTGATAAAACCTCTAAAGACATTGACACATTTATTTATTATTTAAACAATCCTGTCGAAATAAAAACGATTTGTAAGTAAACAAAACAGACATACAAAAAAAGAAAAAAATTAAAATCAACATGAGTAATTATGCCGTAATAATGGCTGGAGGAGTGGGCCAAAGATTTTGGCCGAAAGGATCTACTAAAATTCCGA
>VGWA01000268.1 GCA_016873795.1 Ignavibacteria bacterium | reverse complement strand
ATTATGGGGAGCGATCATAAACTCCTGGAAGTCAACGTTATTATCCGAATGTTTTCCGCCGTTAATAATATTCATACAGGGAACGGGCAGCAGGTTAGCATTCACACCGCCGAGATATTTAAACAGGGGCAGGTTGCAATAAGCTGATGCAGCTTTTACTGCGGCAAGAGAGACGCCGAGGATGGCGTTAGCGCCGAATTTCGATTTATTAGTAGTACCGTCGAGTTCAATCATCTTGAAATCAATTTCCCTTTGCATTGTAACATTCATACCGACAATTTCCGGAGCAATTAATTTATTAACATTTTCCACGGCTTTCAGTACGCCTTTTCCGTTATATCTTTTTTTATCACCGTCTCTCAGTTCCACAGCTTCTTTTTCGCCTGTAGATGCACCCGAAGGGACAAGTGCACTCGATGTGATTCCGTTATCGAGATACATCTCGACATAAACCGTAGGATTTCCTCTTGAATCAAGGACTTCAAACGCTTCAATTTTTTTTATTTTCATAAAAAATTCTCCTTATTTATTAATTAATTTTTGTTTGTCTTCGTCTTTAATATCTTCGGTATACAGTATCTTCACTTTAACAGTCTCGAACAATTTCGGAATTTTATTACAAATAACATTATTATTATTTTTATCTAAAGCCGCAATATGTTTCGCAATTTCCTTTTCCGTATAATATACATTATTACAATGTAAACATCTATACTGTTTTCCGGTAAAATTTTCGATAGAATACCTAACATTTTTTTTAGAACGGTATTTAGCTTTAATCTGGGGAATCATTCAAAGAGATTTTATAAAATTAATCATATTTTGAAGTTTTCCGTCATATTCTTTTTCATCGACAGACATAGCGCCGTATTTTTTATTCAATCTATCCGAAGAAATATCTTCCAGATAAATACCCCAGAATGTTTTTTTACTTTCAAAAACCCTTGATTGAATTATAACATTTTTATTAAGTTTATACTCCGCCGAAAAATTTTCGATTAACTTTTTAAGTTTCTTAATTTTTTTCAATATTTCGGTTTTTCTTTTATCGTCAATATCTTCCTTAACTTTATAGGAAGTTCCGTCGAAATGATTTGTCAACATATACATCATTTCGTCGATACTTTTTTCCAGGATATGGATAGTAGATGATACAGCCCGTTTATGTTTTTCCGAGAGCGAATTCACTGCACAAATTATTTTAAGTTACTTTTTATCAGGGACAGTGCATCAGTTTTTTTCTTAAGTACAGCCACAGCGTTATCGAACTTAGCCATATAATTTTCTTTAACATCCTTCACTTTTTCGATTACATTTTTAATTTTTTCAATAGTATCGACGACTTTTTCTCTCATAACGGCATTATTTCCGAGCAATGCTTTTTCCAGTCTTCTTTTTATGCCGTCAATTACATATCCGCAGTTATAGTTAACTGTAAAATCAATCCGTTTAATATACTTTTCTGTAATTATTTTATTATGCAAATTTTTAGGTAAGAACACAGCAAATCTCGATTTATCAAAATCGAACATCAGTTTAAATTCATAGGTAATATAATCGAACACCGAGGGTACAGAATACTC
>VGWA01000267.1 GCA_016873795.1 Ignavibacteria bacterium | reverse complement strand
TCGGCAAGACAAAACGAAAAACTAATTTTCTATATACTTAAAAACATTCTTTAAAATCTCCCTGTTATATTTCTGCATTATTGAAGCCTTAGAACCATTATAAAGAGCACTAACACCATTTCGGGCACTAATTTTATTACTATGGTCTAAAGTTTCAAGTGAAATCTCATATTCTTTCGCGGTCAATAAAATGTTCTTATCCTTTTTCCTAGAGATTTCGTTATGTTTATCTTGGTTTAAGTATATTAAATTTTTCCAATGATCAATTATACTGAACTCCTCCTTGTTTCTGGCTGACGAAAAAGGAATTATATGATGCAATTCAAAATCTCTCATTTTATCGATTCTATGTTTTATAAAGTAATCACGCTTTGAACCTATACGCCTCTGTTTTATATGAGTCTCGCTGAATATTCCATATATACCTGTGTTCAATTTTAAACTATTTTCACAAATATCAAAATAGACGGTGCTCTTTAATAATGTAAATATTTGTTGTGATTCGTTTTTCCAGTTTCCAAAATCTCTCTTATCATTTTTATTACCTATAAAATTGTCTGGATTACAATAATCTTTAATAAGTTTTAAGGCTTTATCTTGTTGATATCGTTTTAAATTACGAAATGAATCTATCAATTCAATTTTTGAGTTAATATTAGGTCTATCATCTGAAAGAATCAGCATAAACTCATAAATTCCTATCGCATCATTTCTATATTTACTATCGTATAGTAATTCTGCGAGATTTGTAATATTATTTGCAAATAACATATCGAGAGCATCTGTAAATATTTTATATCTTTCCGTAATTGATTGACTTTGTAATAAATTTATTGCTCGATCAGTTAATTGAGCATAATATACATGCCCTCTACCAGTTATTTGAATACAATGCTCATTTAAACGGTAAAGCAATCCCATCCTGTCAAAATCAACAAAAAAATTCTTCTTTAATGAATTTATTGATCCGACTTCTGCTTTATTTTTAACAGATATGACAATATTATAATAATCATCACAATCATTATCACGAAATCCGACGGTGTCATCACCTAAAGGAACACGAAATCTGTTACTAGAAACGACATCATATATCCCTTTTAGAATTCTAACTAATCTATCAAAATCATAGCGATTATGTTGAGATATATGTATGCCTCGGTAGTTAACATCTTGAATTCTATCAACTATATATTTTAAAAACTGATTATTTGGCTCTACGCTAATTATATTTTCTAATATTTGTTGATTATTCATTTTCATTCCTAATTATTTTGTTTAAATTCTGCCGTGCTAAATCTACATATTGTTTGTTCGAATCACAGCAAATAAAGTTTCTCCCTAGTTTCTTAGCAGCCATTGCAGTCGTCCCATATCCGACAAAACAGTCTAATATTATGTCACCAGTCACACTACTTGCTTTAATGATTCTCTCAACCAATTCAAGAGGTTTAGGAGTTAAGTGAGGCATTTTAGGCGTTCTGCCGTTTATTTTATTCTTATGCCTTTCACTTGTTATATGCCATATATCACCACACAGTTTGCCTTTTGGATTTGGAAACCACCTTTTACCATTTTTTAAAATACCTTTTATTTT
>VGWA01000266.1 GCA_016873795.1 Ignavibacteria bacterium | reverse complement strand
TTAAACAACGCCGGATATAAACCGGATAAATCGGGAGAAGAAACAATAATAAATACTGACAAAAAAGAACACAAGGGTACGGAAAAAAAATCTGAAGAAAAATCAGGACAGCAACAGGAACAGAATCCTGACGAAGACACCCCAAAACCAATAAAAAGATAATTAAATATTTCGGTTGGACAACAAATCTAAAAAGGTTGATTTTGATAAATACGCAGAAGATTATGAAAATATTCTCAAAAAGGACCTTGTTTTTTTTGAATCCGAGAACTCTTATTTTTCAGAATATAAAGTAAAAATTACGAGAAAAGTTATTCCCGATGAACCCGCGGAAATTCTTGAATTTGGGTGCGGAACAGGAAGAAATTTAAAATACTTAAGGGAGTATTTTCCCGCTTCTAAATTAGAAGGATGTGACATATCACAAAAGAGTCTTGATATTTCCGCAGATTCCAATAAAAAAACAGAATTATTTTTAATCGATGGAAATTTTACAAAAAACAGAACGAACAGATACGACCTGATTTTTATATCCAATGTTTATCATCATATAAAACCCGAAGAGAGAAAAAGCACGACAGGAAAAATTGCCGATTTATTAAAACATGGCGGTAAAATTATGATATTCGAACATAATCCATATAATTTACTCACCAGATACATAGTTGACAGATGTCCTTTTGACGAGGATGCAGTTTTACTAAAACCTAAAGAATTAAAAAATTTACTGAAAGAAAATACATTCTGTATCAAACAGTTTAAATACACTTTGTTCTTTCCCCGTATTCTGAAGATATTCAGACCTATTGAAAGTTTTATCGGATTTATTCCTGCAGGAGGCCAGTATTACATTTTAGCGGAAAAAATTTAATTTCTTTTACTGATTTTTTTCTTTTCCGCAATCCATTCTTTACGATAGTCAAAAATTTCCTTAATAGTACGAAAAATTACAGAGGGTCTGGCACCTGTAGAAATACCGTCTATTCTTGGCAGATGAAGTACACCTACTTCAGTTACTTTATATCCGAGCAACTCGGCTTTAATCATAATTTCTGCATCAATAAATGCGTCAACAGATTTAATTTCAATCTTATCGAACAAATCTCTTTTAAATAATTTAAAAGCACAGTCAATATCCCAGTAATTAATATCAAAAATTAATTTTAAAAGATAATTATAGCAAAGCGAAGTAAATTTTCTGTAAAGAGAATATTGTTTTTTCTTCCGATATCCCACAACAATATCCGAATACGGAATCAGGGCAACAAACTTTTTCAGTTCATTCAAATCGAACTGATTATCTCCATCCGAATAAAAAACATAATCCATTTTTGCATTCAAAAAACCGTCTTTTAATGTAGCTCCGTATCCTAAGTTTTTTTCATGATGAATTACTCTTACTTTTGAATACTTAGCAGCAAGTTCATCGGCGACCTTTCCTGTTCCGTCCGGACTACCGTCTTCAATAATAATTACTTCGTAATCTTTCAGAGTAAGTTCTTCGAGTATTGATACTGTTTTATCAACTACTTTTGCAATATTTTTTTCGTCATAGTACGCCGGGAAAAAGGCAGATAAGGTTAAAGTAGAATTATCCATATAT
>VGWA01000265.1 GCA_016873795.1 Ignavibacteria bacterium | reverse complement strand
TTGAGAAAATAATGTCATGTTTACCATAATATATATATTTATTTTGTAAAATATAAAAATATGGTTTTTAATCTAATTTTTCAGGAATTTTTTTATAATCTTTAGTAAGTTATTTTGGACAGATGTGAAAAAATATTGATAAAAATTCCATAAATTGTGCTTGACTAAAAAATTGAAAATTAGTATTTTGTAAGTTTATAATAATCTAATATTAATTAAATATATATAGAATAATTTGCCTACTATAAATCAGTTAATACGGAAAGGGAGAAAAGTTAAAGTTTATAAGAGTAAAGCTCCTGCGATGAGTGAATGCCCTCAGAAAAGGGGTGTGTGCACAAGAGTATATACAACAACACCGAAAAAACCCAATTCAGCTTTAAGAAAAGTTGCCCGTGTAAGACTGACAAACGGAATAGAAGTAACCGCATATATCCCCGGAGAAGGACATAATCTACAGGAACATTCTATTGTTTTAATAAGGGGCGGCAGGGTAAAAGATTTACCGGGTGTCAGGTATCACATAATCAGAGGCGCAATTGATACGGCAGGAGTGGCTAACAGAAAAAAAGGACGCTCAAAATACGGTACTAAAAAAGCCAAGGAAAGCACGATTAAAACATAATTTTAATCTTATTATAACACATGAGAAGAAAAAGAGCAGAAAAAAGAGAAAGATTTCCGGACATCAAATATAATAATATTCTTGTAGAGAGATTTATTAACAGTATAATGAAAAAAGGAAAAAAACAAACTGCAAGAAAAATTATTTATGATGCATTCGACATTATAGAGGAAAAAACCAAAAATAATCCGCTGGAAACTTTCAATAAAGCAATAAATAATGTACAACCCTCAATTGAAGTACGTTCGAGAAGAGTCGGCGGTGCTAATTATCAGATTCCGACCGAAATCAGACCGGACAGAAGACTTGCTTTAGCTATTAAATGGATTCTGACATTTTCAAGACAAAGAAATGAAAAGTCAATGTCATTAAAACTCGCCAATGAATTATTGTCTGCTGCTTCGGGAGAAGGTAATTCGGTTAAGAAAAAGGAGGATGTTCATAAAATGGCAGAAGCTAATAAAGCTTTTGCTCATTTTAAATGGTAAATAATTATATTAATTTTAGTTCTTTAAGATAAAAACCAAAAAGTAAACAGGTTAGTAAAAGAAAAAATGCCAAGACAGGTAACCATAGAAAATACGAGAAACATCGGAATAATGGCACATATAGATGCGGGTAAAACCACAACTACTGAAAGAATTTTATATTATACAGGTAAAGTACACAGAATGGGTGAAGTTCACGACGGCGGTGCTACTATGGACTGGATGGAACAAGAAAAAGAAAGGGGAATAACAATTACATCTGCAGCTACAACCTGTTACTGGAATGATTATAGAATTAATATAATAGATACACCCGGACATGTAGATTTCACGGCGGAAGTAGAAAGATCACTAAGAGTACTCGATGGAGCGGTAGCTCTGTTTTGCGCTGTGGGTGGAGTAGAACCTCAATCAGAAACGGTATGGCGTCAAGCGGATAAGTACAAAGTTCCGCGTATTGCTTTTGTAAATAAGATGGACAGAATTGGAGCG
>VGWA01000264.1 GCA_016873795.1 Ignavibacteria bacterium | reverse complement strand
TGTTCCGTCCGGACTACCGTCTTCAATAATAATGACCTCGTAATCTTTCAGAGTAAGTTCTTCGAGTATTGATACTGTTTTATCAACTACTTTTGCAATATTTTTTTCGTCATAGTACGCCGGGAAAAAGGCAGATAAGGTTAAAGTAGAATTATCCATATATTTATTTTAATAGTTCTGTTTTATATAATCATAAGTATATCCAATTCCATTTTCTATGGAAGTTTCGGGCTGCCACTTAAAAGTCTTTTTAACCAACGATATATCGAGAATATTTTTTTCAACATCAATTTCCCTGCTTTTTTTGAATGCTGTTTTAGGCAGTTTACCGGTAACTTTATTCATAATTTCAAGTACCGAATTCAGTGATTGCCCGATTCCTGAACCGACATTAAATATTTTTTCGGTTGTATTTGTATCAATCGAATTTGCAACAACTTTTACAGCATCTTTTATATAGATAAAATCTCTGATAATATTTCCGTCGCCCCAAATTTCGATTTCCTTGTTATAATGAATTTTTCTGAGAAAAATAGGTATTACACCCTGTGATAACATAGGGCTCTGCCTTTCTCCATAGGGATTCGATAATCTGAACACAACATAATCCAGTTCATACATTTTATTGTAAAGGTACAGATAATCTTCAATAATTTTTTTAGTAATGCCGTAAGAACAAATCGGTTTGCGTGGATGAGTCTCGGGGATTGGTACAATTTCAGGTATTCCATAAACCGTACCGCCGGAAGAAATAAAGACGACTTTTTTAATTTTTCTGAAAATACATTCCTGAAAAAGGTTAAGGGTCGAGACAACATTACTTTCAACATCATAAACAGGATTTTGATTCGAAGTCGCAGGCAGAGTAGAACTTACGAGATGAAAAATATAATTTATATTTTTCAGTGATTTTTTTAAGTCTATTTTGTTATTAAAATCTCCCTCAATAATATTCAGATTATTTATTATATGTTGAATATTATTTTTAGAGAAATTGAATTTATCAAAAATTGTAACTTTATATCCTTTATTCAGTAATTCATCGGCTAAATGCGAGCCGATAAACCCGCCGCCGCCCAATAACAGACAATTTTTTGTTGACATTTTTAAATTTAATTTAATTTTTCAAAAATTATAATTGAAAATCTATATCTCGGATCATTAGAATTCAGTTGAGTTAAAAATTTAAAATTTTCATTGTTGAAATTTTCCGGTTTCAAATCACTTTTAAATTCAGGCCTGTAACCGTAATGAGTATCCCAGATAATAATTGAACCTTTTGGTACGGTTTTGAGAATACTGTCATTAAGCGGTTTAAAAACAGATGGATTTTTTTTGTAATCTTTATAGAAAAATTTGAACAAAGCATGATTTGAAAGGATATTTACGTCCGATAAATTAAGCGATTCCACAAATTCAGCCGATTTTTGTACTGTTTGATTTTCTGCCGAGAGTTCCTTCGGCTTATAATCGATAATTAGATAAAGTACTGCCAGTATCAAAATAAATACGGCTAATCTGTTCAGATAATAAACTGCAGACTTTGAAGGAACAGAAATAAACAGCAATAGCATAACAGCGATAATTGCTGCTTTTAAATAGTTTG
>VGWA01000263.1 GCA_016873795.1 Ignavibacteria bacterium | reverse complement strand
ATACAGGGGGTATTATTCAAACTATATTTTCCCTGTTGTACTAAAAAATTCTGATTACCGTAAAAGAGACAGGCTGAGAGAGATACTTGCCGAAAAAGGTATACAAACAAGTGTACATTATCCCCCTGTTCACAGTTTTAACACATACAGGAAAAAAAATATCAGACTATTTCGAACCGAATATTATGCCGATAATTCTATCACTTTACCAATGTATTCAAAATTAAAGAAATCGGATATTAACTGTATCTGCAGCATTATTAATAATTACGGAACATATTAACTGAAAGTAAGAAATGAAGTTTGAGTCTAATAATTTCGCAATACCAAACTGAGAGGTTTAATTATTAAAAATTATATGCATACCTAATAATTATCAGAAGATAACATGTTTACAAATTTAGAAAATTGCATGAAATATTACGGTTTGTTTAATGCCGATAAACTGCAGGTTCATTTCATGCCTGAATACCATAAGTTGTTTGAAGCAAACGGAGACGGGAAGTTTGAAATATTTGTATTTGAAGAAAATGGTAAAATATTTTTGTATCCGTTTCTTAAGAACAGAATTGATAAAATAGGTAACACATACATTAATGAGGAAATATATGACATACAATCGGTATTCGGATATACGGGTTATCTTTATAATACGGAAGATGAGGATTTTTTAAGGAAAGCTGATGAAGCCCTGATAAAATATTGTCATTCACATAAAATAATAGTGGAATTTATAAGGTTTAATCCTGTTTTGCAGAATCAAAAACATATTGCAAATTTTGAAGGGTTTGAACTATTTAAAATCAAAAATTTTCTTATTGTAGATTTGTTTGACAACGAAGAAAAATTAAGGGAGCAGTATAACAGGAGAGAATTAAACAGATATATCAACAGGTCAGTTAAACTGGGAATGAACCTCGAGGAATTAAATAACAAAGCCGAATTTGATGAATTTGTAGCACTCTATATGAAAAACATGGAAGCAATTAAAGTGGATAAATATTTTTATTTTTCAAATGAGTATTTTGAAAAATTATACAAATTTATTCAGCATAAAGGAACGTTATTCTTTGTGAAAAACAACAGAAAAATGATAAATGCGGTTTTGTTTATATATAACAACGACACTGTTTATTCCCACCACAGTTGCAGAGATTTTGATGATGAATTATCCGTTGCATTTAACAAACCTTTATTTCATTTTTCATTTTTAAAACTCGGCGAATACGGATTTAAACAATGTATGCTGGGAGGCGGCAATTCGCCGTCCGAAGACGATTCTTTGTATTTATTTAAAAAGTCGTTTTCCAATAAGATTGTAGATTTAACAGGCGGTAAAAGAATATATGAACCGGATAAATACAAATTACTCTGTTCAATATGGGAAAAGGAATTTCCGCAATTAACAGAAAAAAGAAAGAATTTCATTCTAAAATATAGATATTATGGGTAATTTAAAGTAAATTTTATTGAATTTTTATACATTTATCACTGATAATATTAAAACGATGTTAATAGTTCATCAAGTAATATAAGTTTTACAATATATATTATCGATAAAACAAAATAAATTAGAATATGAAAATATTAATAACAGGTACTGCAGGATTTATAGGGTCGA
>VGWA01000262.1 GCA_016873795.1 Ignavibacteria bacterium | reverse complement strand
TTACTCCGATTACAGGAATTTTTGTGATTTTCTGTAAAAAATTTACTGCAACCGACGACGCAGTATTACAGGCAACTACTATTATTTTTACTTTTTTGCTTAATAAAAATTTCAGACATTCAATCGAATATAAAATTACCGTCTCTTTCGATTTCGTCCCATAGGGGAGTCGTGCAGTGTCACCTAAGTATATCACATTCTCCGAAGGCAGCATTTCGAATATGGATTTTGCTACGGTTAAACCTCCGATTCCCGAATCGAATATCCCTATGGGTCTGCGTTTATTTAACTTTGTTACCAATATAAAAGAATTTAATTTATTAACAAAGTTACTTAAATTATATTTTTTAATAAATATAGTTTTTACTGCTTTATGATTGAAATCAGAAATCTGAAAAAAAGCTTCGGTGATAATCACGTACTGCAGGGAGTTAACCTCAAAATTATCAAAGGAGAAACTATCGTTATAATAGGAAAAAGCGGTTGCGGAAAATCGGTACTCCTTAAGCATATTATAGGTCTCCTCCAGCCCGACGAAGGTGAAATAATTATCGAAGGAAATAATATAGTTAAAATGTCAAGCAAAGAAATTTATAAGTTAAGAAATAAATTCGGGTTTCTGTTTCAGGGCTCTGCTCTGTTCGATTCGATGACCGTGGAAGAAAATGTAGGTCTTGCATTAAGAGAAAATACTAAATTGTCCAAAAATGAAATAAAAAAAATCGTAAATGAAAAACTCGAACTTGTCGGACTCCCGGGTACAAATAATGTGATGCCTTCAGACCTCTCCGGTGGTATGAAAAAAAGAGTTGCACTTGCCCGCGCACTTTCCACAAACCCTGAATATATTCTTTACGATGAACCTACAACCGGACTCGACCCTGTAATGAGCGACGCGATTGATGAACTGGTAGTTGAACTGACGGATAAACTGAAAGTTACATCCGTTGTCGTAACACACGATATTTTCAGCGTGTATGACGTAGCCGATAAAGTCGCTATGATGGAAGAAGGAAAAATTTATTTCCATTCTACACCTAAAGAACTTGTGGAAACTCAAGACCCCGTCATAAGAAATTTCCTCAACCGCACCAATAAAAGAATCTAATCGTCCAGCCATAATCTTAACTCTTCACTTTTTTATAATATTTGTTCCCTGTTTTTTATCTACTTTTTACTTTTTGCTATATGTTTTTTGCCTGCTTTCTTTTACAATTCAACCAGTTACCTTTGGAACAGATTTATGGTTTATATTTTATAAATGAGAACATTGGCTTTGTAAGTGGTAGGTATTTAAATATATATAAAACTTCTAACGGTGGATACAATTGGATAGCGATAATGCCACCCTATTACAGCCTGACACAGATATATAACGCATTGTATTTCATAGATGAAAACACAGGTTATGAGGCCGGCAGGTATGGATATGTATGCAAGACGACTAATGGCGGCCTTAACTGGGAACTGAAGGCTGACTTGGAAGGAAATCTCGAAGGTGTATATTTTATAAATCAAAACACAGGATTTTTTTCATCTGCTTCCGGAGGTGTGTATAAAACAACGAACAGTGGTCAAAATTTTTCCTTTTATTATTTAGGTGATTTTGGATTTGGTTCAATAA
>VGWA01000261.1 GCA_016873795.1 Ignavibacteria bacterium | reverse complement strand
TCCGTCTTTTTCCTTTTTACTGAATTGAATACATAAGTAAATTTGGTTAAATTTATATACAATTTTCTCAGGCGCCCGTAGCTCAGCCGGATAGAGCATCAGCCTTCTAAGCTGAGGGTCAGTGGTTCGAATCCACTCGGGCGTACAAATAGCAACATAAAAAAAGCCTAAATGCAATAGGCTTTTTATTTCATTATATAGTAGAATAATACAACTATTATATATATATAGTAGATAAGTACACGTAATCAAAACATAATCAATTTTTTTTTAACCTAAATTTCTTAAAATATGGCTTTTTTAACTAAAAGAAAATCAACCGGCAGATATTATATCAAATGGACTTCCGGTGATAAAGATCTTTGGGTCTCTACCGGCTGCAAAAGCAAAGCCGATGCTATGAATTTCTTTTTGAAATGGAAATATAATAAGCATATTATCCCCAAAAATATTACCCTGGAATATCTTTTTGATGACTTTTTGAGTTATTCAAAAGTTAATCATTCTCCGGGAACTTATTTGATTTATTCAAATTTCTGTCGTTTGTTTAAAGATTTTATCGGTAACAAGCAAATTATCCATCTTTCATTAAAAGATGCGGAAAATTATAAATCCTATCGTTATAAATCTGTTGCAGTCCCAACTATTAATATTGAAGTCCGAAGCCTGAAATCTATTTTCAATTATGCTGTTAATCATTATTACATCGATTCAAATCCTTTTGCAAAATTAAAGCAGTTTTCTGTTGTTCAAAAAAAATTATTAGTTTTTTCCGATGAACAGGTTAATCTTATATTAAATTCTGTAAAGGATGATAATCTGAAAAAAATTATATTGTTTGCTTTAAATACCGGTTGCCGTATATCTGAAATTTTAAATCTAAAATTTAAGGATGTTGATTTTTATAATCGTAAAATTTCAATTTGTAATGATAGTAATTTTAAAACAAAAACAGGTAAGATCAGAATTATTCCAATAAATAATGTATTATTTGATTTGTTTAATTCTAATATTCTGTCATTTAATCAGGAAGAGTGTTTTTTTAATAATGATGGTAGGGGATATAAAAAGAATTATATTTCTAAAAAGTTTAAAAAGTTAATTCGTAAACTTCGTTTTCCGGAAGATTTCCATTTTCATTGCTTCCGTCATACTTTTGCTTCTAAATTAATTTCAAATGGTGTAGATATTAATACAGTAAAGGAATTACTCGGTCATTCAAACATAAATACAACATTGGTATATCTGCATTCGTCATTCAATCAAAAACTAAACGCAGTCAATAAAATTGGCGTTTTTAAATGAATGCTAATGTTCCATGTGTATGTGCAGCAGCGGATTAAAATCACTTTCCTTTCGTTTTAGCATAAAGTTTCTTAGAAGTACAGAACTTCGATTCACTTCTTCACAAGTTATTGACACATAAACGCTGTTGGTGGCTTTGCTTCCTGTTTTCTGTGTTCTTTTCATTCACCTTTATTGTGTTTGTTTTGACGTTATAAGGTATTAATAAATTTTGCTATTATGTTTACAAACCTGCATCTGCGTGAATTAATAGTTTTGTACCGTCTGCTTTTGTAAATTCCTTATTTATCAAATTTCCTATAATATCGTTATTTGTAACCCCGATTGCAGAATATCCTTTGTTGTGCAGTGCCTTTTTTAAA
>VGWA01000260.1 GCA_016873795.1 Ignavibacteria bacterium | reverse complement strand
TATAAATGTTAAATGTTAAATTATAAATATCATATTATAAATTATAAATGATAAATTATAAATGAAATATTTCAACGCGGAGACACAGGGACGCAAAGCAGTTCAGAACCCGAACTAAAGTCAGAAAACCCGGGATTTATATTTGAATACAAAGTTTATTACAAAAAGATTAATTTAATAAAAAATCTTGTAAATGGATTTAAGTTTGATAAGCATTTTATTTGTCATACTTGCTGTCATCTCGATTTTTTCTGCTCTAATGTTGATAACAAGAAAAAATCCTGTTACCAGTGCGTTGTATCTTATACTGAATTTTTTTACCGTTTCGGGAATATACCTGCTTTTGAAAGCTCAATTTATAGCTATTATACAGGTAATGGTTTATATGGGGGCGATAATGGTATTATTCCTCTTCGTAATCATGCTTCTGAATCTTAGAGATGAAAAAAATCTTACCGAAAGCTTCTCGTTTAAAAAGTTGACCTCGGTTCTTCTATCCATTACTTTTTTTGTGTTAATAGGTACTACTTTCTACTTCGGTTTTTCAAATATAAACCCGTCCCGCCAGGGCGTCGAAGAAAAAACTGTCGAAATCGGAAAGGCTACATTCCTAGGAGAAAAATTATTCACGGAATTTGCTATGCCCGTACTTATTGCGGGAATTTTACTGCTGGTAGCAATTATTGGAGCTGTTGTGCTGGCAAAGAAAAAATTTGACCCTGTTTCACCGGACAAAGAATAAAACAGAAAGTCAGGGAGGCTTAAAGCTTAAAAACCGTTAAAACGGTTATCAGATCTTTTAATTAACCTATACCCACGGTTAAAACCGTGGACTGGATCTTTTAAAAGTCAATTGAAAAGCAGGACTAAAAGGCAAGCTGGATTTTTTAAAGTGTCAACTGAAAGTTAGAGCGGAAATGAATTAAAATAATATTGTATCAGCCAAAATCTATATATGTTAAAGTTGCCCTTGATGCAATTATTCACTACCTGAAAAAGGGAAATATCAGAGAGCTTGAAAAAAAAGAAGTTCCGGAAGAATTGACCAAAGAGTCATCCTGTTTTGTATCTATTCATAAAATTGACGGTAGTTTGCGCGGGTGCATAGGCACAGTCGAACCTCACAGGGAAAATTTATACAAAGAAATTATCAATAATGCTGTTTCTGCAGCTACACGTGACCCCCGTTTTGAACCGCTTTCCGAAAATGAACTTGAGGATATCGAAATTTCTGTTGACGTCCTGTCAAAACCGGTAACCATTAAATCGTTTGAAGAACTTGACCCTAAACATTTCGGATTAATAGTAAGAGACAGAATGTTCGGAAACTCGGCTCTTCTGCTTCCCGATATTAAAGCTATAAATACTGTGGAAGAACAAATAAGAAATATTAAACTGAAA
This sequence comes from Ignavibacteria bacterium, assembly GCA_016873795.1. Taxonomy (GTDB): domain Bacteria; phylum Bacteroidota; class Ignavibacteria; order Tepidaquicellales; family Tepidaquicellaceae; genus VGWA01. The sequence goes on along the minus strand of VGWA01000260.1, from coordinate 332 downwards.
GCCGGGATTTATAAAGACAATAATGAGGGTCTGGAATTTCTTAAATTCACAAGTGAAAGGTTCCACTGATTTTTTTATGTTTTTTATTGCATGACTTTAGTTTCGTGACATTTTTTTTATAATTTAACATTTATAATTATTATGTATCACAAAATATCTGATTTTCTGGAAAACTGGAAATACGAAAGCGGTGCAACTATGAAAATTCTCGACAGTCTGACGGATAAATCACTCGGGCAAAAGGTATCGAAAGAAGGCAGAACTCTCGGGTATCTTGCATGGCATTTGGCGGTTACTATTGGCGAAATGGCAGATAAAGCAGGGCTTAAAGT
>VGWA01000259.1 GCA_016873795.1 Ignavibacteria bacterium | reverse complement strand
CTCTATGGCTGTATTGAAATCAGCCATTGCTTCTTCATATTTTTTCGCTTTTCTGTAAGCAATCGCCCTGTTGACATAAGCTTCCCAGTAATCATTTCTCATATTTATCACTTTCGTAAAATCCCTCACCGCCAGTTCGTATTCTTTATCGCCGATGTTCGCAAGTCCTTTACTGAAATAAAATTCCGGTATATTCGAATTTTTCTCAATTGCTTTAAGAAAAAAACGCCTTGCTTCCGGGTAGTCTTCTATTAATAATAATAAGAAGCCCTGTGAGAATAAACCGTATTCCGAATTCGGAGAAATATCGGCAATTTCCTCTCTTATTGTTTTTTTCTCTCCGATATCGTTAGTCAGTACAGATTTTTCAAACAATTCTTTTGCACGGCTGTAATTCTGCGGTTCATAGGATGTATCCTTGCAGGAAACAAACAGAAGAGAAAGCAGCAAAAGAAGGAAAAACAAAAAGTTTTTGCGATTCAAGAAAAGATTATAGGATATGAAATTTACCAAATTAAGGGAAAAAAATTATATAAATACTTAATTTATGAAATTAAATATTAAAATTAAATTAATTTTTTTTTGGTTACCGAAGTGAAGCGAACCAATTAAAAATAGGATTTACAATAAATTATTATTGATTTTTTAATAATACATTGTTATCTTTGTATTTAGAAATACTTTAATTAACTATTTATTAACATAAAGGAAAAAACAAATGAACAAAGAAGAACTTATTGGAAAACTGGCGGCAGACCTGAAGATCACAAAGGTTGCGGCAAAAGGTTATTTAGAAGGATTTATGGACGTAGTGAAGAAAGCATTGAAGAAGGGCGATAAAATCGCATTGATCGGTTTTGGTACATTTGCAGTCGGAAAGAGAAAAGCAAGAACAGGCAGAAATCCCAGAACCGGTGCAAAGATTAACATTCCTGCAAAGAAGGTAGTAAGATTCAAAGCAGGCAAAGATTTTGTGGATTATGTGAACGGAGTGAAGAAATAAAATTCACTAAAGGATTATACGGATTAAAAAAGGCATTATTACATAATGCCTTTTTTTATTTAACAACCGCAAACTTACCTATTTTTTCCTCCACATCTATTCCCGAAGAATTTTTCCCTTCCACTCTGAAGATATAGATACCGGAAGTAATTTCATTTCCGTAAGTATCTTTCAAATCCCATTCCGCCCCGCCGTTACCGTCTGTTTCATTTATCTGTTTTAAAAATTTTCCCGTTATATCGTAAATATAAATTACGGCTGTTTTTGTCAGGTTGGCAAACGTAATATAATTTTGCGTTACTTTTCTGCTGTAAGGATTAGGATAAACATAGACATTATCGAGAGTTTCCATCACAAACGTAAAGCTGTAGGTGCTTCCCGCGCCCTCGATAATCCTAATGCCGCCTGTCGAATACAGGTTAAAGACTCTCACTATATATGTTTTCCCCGTCGCACCCACGCGTGCGGGATTATCGAGATACAGATACAGAACATTTTTTTGTACTGCATCCGGCTCCGTACCGATAATTTTCAGATTAAGCGGTTCGAATGAATAATTAGACAGATTAGCAGTACCAGCCGAATCGACGTCGAGGTTAAATTCCAGTCTTATTTTCGATTTATCGATGAAAGACGCATTTTTAATAAAAAACGAACCGGTATCAATCTGATTAACGGCAAAAAAAACAGCCGCCGTATCAACGGGTGATTTATAGAAATCCGTAAGATTAACCGGTTTA
>VGWA01000258.1 GCA_016873795.1 Ignavibacteria bacterium | reverse complement strand
CCGTAACTGCACGCAACTCCGTCATCGGCTGTCCCTCCTCCGCCTCCCTAATATACAAACAACTCATTCGGCGTGAACTCAAATGCCCTGCATGAACCTCTATTGCTTCTATACGCAAACTCTTAATATATAAAATATAGAATATAATATATAACATATAGCATATAACATATTGTTTAAAATATATAACATATAACAAATTGTATATAATATATAGTATATAGCTTATAGAAAAGAATTTTTTTTATTTATTTTTAAATTTAATGCTGTTTGGCTTTCTGAATGAAATTTTTTTCTAAAAAGAAAAGTTTTATCTTTGTAAATATAGAAAGGATTACAATATGCCGATTTTCGAATATCAATGCAGTAAATGCCAACACACTTACGAAATATTTCATAAATCAAATTCAAACTCGGAAAAAATTACCTGCCCTGAATGCAATTCCAGTGAATATAAAAAATTAATTTCCAGCTTCAGCTCTATCTCCGGCGGCAGTTCCGATTTTTCCGATAATCCCTGTGCTTCCGGCTCCTGCGGATATAACCCCTATTCAGCCGGCTGCGCCTCCGGTATGTGCGGTCTCGATAATTAAATTAATTATAATGAAAAAAATAAAATTTTTAATCTTCGTAATTTTCTCTCTGATAATCGTCAGCAATGCTTTTCCGCAATTGAAAAAAGGCGACCACCTGCTCGGTCCGACTATCGGAATCTGGACAAAAGGTTCTTCCGTTACTCTCGGCGGAAATTATGAATACCAGATAACACAAGCAGGTCCCGGGACTATCGCCATCGGTGCCGTATTCAGAAACTGGTCGTATTCTTCTGCCAATATCACTTATACTAATAATATGTTCGGCTTCCAGACAAACTATAACTTTAATAAAATAGATAACGGCAAATTTGTTCCCTTCGTCGGAATCGTTCTCGGATTTAATAACATAGGCAAATCAACTTCACCCGTCAACTTTGCTTTCGCTTATTCAAGCGGGTTCTGGACCTGGCTGCAGGGCGGTGTCAGGTATTTCGTCGACGATAATGTCGCTATCGTCGGAAGGTTCGGACTGGGTAACAACGATTTCCTTACTCCCGAAATCGGCGTCGACTTCAGACTCTGATTAAAATCTGAACTTAGCACCGATTTTAAATGCCTGATAATCGAGCGACGGCTCGCCTCCGAACGGAAAGTTCATCTCCTTTGAACGCAACTGATAAAATAAAAACAGGTATGCATTCCTCAACGCAAAATTTACTATCGAACCCGCAACAGGATTTTCCCTGAATACCTCCATCGAAAAATGTTTTATCAACCCGCTCCCGAGTTCCTGTATTAATAAACTCATCGAATTCTTGAAAAATAAACACCTCTGAAATACAAGTGTTCTGTCATAAGCAAGAATACACGAAAACGAATTCGAAAACGTTATGTCTAATCCGCCTTCAAAATTTATCCCGAATCTTACGGATTTATTATACATATCCAGACGCTTAATGTCATACATATTCGAACTGTCCGGAAATGTCTTTAAATTTAATCTTGACCACACCATATTACTCGATGTAAACGGCAAAAAAGAAACATCGCGCGAACCCGTTTGAAATCCTGATTTGAACCCGAGTCCAATCCGCCACAAATCCGACTTCAGGTTCGAAGCCGTCTTCGAGCCGATATACATATCCGGCGAAAATCCGCCTCCCGTCAAATAACCGTATTCATATATCAATGCATCGCTCCTGTTATGATATTTTCTTACACTCGAATATCCCAGCTTCACATCAAACATCCCTGAATTCTCGATTTTCGAT
>VGWA01000257.1 GCA_016873795.1 Ignavibacteria bacterium | reverse complement strand
GACGGGGTCCTACAAGGCTCATATCGCCTTTCACAACATTTAACAACTGAGGAAATTCATCTAAACTGTATTTTCTTAAAAATTTTCCGAAAAGCGTTATCCGGGAATCATTTTCTATTTTTTTAATCGGTTTGTTATTTTTAATAATTTCTGTCAAGTATTTCTTATGAGTTTCATCCGACCGGTTAAATATCATTGTTCTGAATTTATACCAGATGAATTCCTTGCCGTTTTTACCTATCACTTTTGTCTTGTAAAAAACAGGTCCTCTCGATGTTAATCCGATAATTAATGATATAATTAGTAGAAATGGTGAAATAATTATTAAAATAATTATGGATAATACTAAATCCAGAATCCTTTTTATGTAATTCGGATATACAGTAGTTATATTTGAATAAATCGGAACAGATTTGAAATCTTTATATTCCTGAGAATCAAATCTTCTTTCTACAACTCCAAAGTAAGGAGAAACCAGATTTATCTGACATTTTGTTTCTTTTGTTTTTTCGATAATAGTCATTAAATTTTCGTAGGTAATCGACTTAATTGTTATAAATATTTCATCAATAGCATTTGAGTCGACAATTTTTAATAAATCGGATAGTTTTCCGAGAACTCTGAAACCTTCAATTTCCATACCCTGTTTATTATCATCATCATCAATAAATCCTATTAAGTTTAAATGCCCTGCGGCAGTTTTTATCTCTTTTGCAAAATTCCGGCCTGCGTCTCCTGCTCCGATTGTAATAATTCGTCTCTTAAAAATTTCAACCGTAGAAGAACCCCTGAAAATTTTCAGGAATGTGTATCGGTAACCAAAAACAAATATATTTCCCAGTATAAAAAACAATAAAAGACTGAATCTTGAATTATCCTGAAATTCTCTATCTTTGAAAAAGAAGGTTATAACAATTAAAATAACCGAGGCAGCTAAAATTGATTTAAAAACAAGAATAAGGTTTTTTGAGCCTGAATAATAATTTCTTTCTTTATATAAATTTAAATATCTGAATGAAATAATCGTAAGGAAAATAATTGAAATATACAGTAATAATTTTTCCTGATTTCCGAACGGATTGACAATCTGAATCCTGTTTTGATTGTAAATAAACGTGAGCGAAACTATAATAACGACAAACAGTGAAATCAAATCTCCTGTCAGAAGTATAATCTTTCTTTTCGAATATCTGCGTATCAGGGCATCAAACATAAAATTTTATTTAAAATAATTTTTTATAATGTCACAGACATAGTTAATTTGTTCTGATGTTAATTCAGGATACATCGGCAAAGAGAGTCCTTCATCTGCAAGTGTCTCAGAATTCAGGAAATCACCTTTTTTATATCCAAGATGAGAGAAACACGGCTGCAGGTGACACGGAATCGGATAGTGCAAACCTGCAGAAATGTCATTATCAGCCAGGTACTTCATCAGACCATCTCTTTTATCTTTACCGCCTCTTACACGGATTACAAAAAGATGATAGACATGTCTGGCATAGTCCATCTCTTTTGGGAGTACTATTTGTTCGATATTACTCAACAAATCATAATATAACTTTGCTGCATTTCTTCTCATCTCAATCCATTTATCAAGGTATTTCAGTTTAACCGATAATACTGCACCCTGAATCCCTTCCATTCTATAGTTATGTCCGTAAATAATATGGGTGTATTTCTGTTTTGAGCCATGGTCTCTCATCATTTTAAACTTATCTGCCAATACTTCATCGTTAGTACAAACCGCACCTGCTTCACCATAAGCACCAAGATTTTTACCCGGATAAAAGCTGAAAGAGGAAGCAGTCGA
>VGWA01000256.1 GCA_016873795.1 Ignavibacteria bacterium | reverse complement strand
TATTGCCTCAAAAGACATATATACAGACAAGGCAAGAAAGGATTTCACAGCATCGATAGGAAGGATAAGTTTAAAAACACTTTCCGAAGAACTGGTTACAGCGATATCGGACAGACTGGAAAAAAGAGAGAGTATAATAATATTGCAGAATTTAAGGGGATATCATTCATACATAGAATGTATTGACTGCGGGCATGTGGAGACATGCATCAGCTGTAACATTTGTCTCACATACCACAAGAAACAGGATTTATTAAAATGTCATTACTGCGGTTTTACGAAATCCAAATTAAAAAATTGTTCAAACTGCGGTTCGACAAAAATCGCACACAAGGGATTAGGTACGGAGCGAGTAGAGGAAGAACTATTGAGGATATTTCCGGGAGTAAGGATACAGCGAGTAGATTCCGACACAATGAGTTCGAGAAAAAAATATTCGGAGACTTTAAAAAATTTTTATGACGGGAATACTGACATATTAGCGGGAACGCAGATGATATCCAAGGGATTAGATTTTCCGAACGTGACTTTGGTGGGTGTAATAAATGCGGACATCGGGTTGCTGCGTCCTGATTTCAGGGCAACGGAGAGGACTTTTCAGATGTTAACACAGGTATCCGGAAGGAGCGGCAGAAGTGAGAAGCAGGGAACAGTATTTATACAGACAAATCATCCGGATTTTGAGGTAATGAAGTTAGTACAGACACACGATTACAAAAATTTTTACGATAAAGAAATCGAGATAAGGAGGACTACCGAGTATCCTCCTTTTTCAAGGCTTTCCATAACAGAGCTTCGTTCAAAAGAGCCGGTTTTACTGGAATCCAAGGCGAAGGAGCTGTATAATTATCTGAAGAAATCAGACATTAAGGGTATATTAAAGATATTTCCGCCGAATCCTCCTTTATATTCAAAGCTAAAGGATTTTTACAGGTATCATATCATTATCAAATCATTAAAGGTGAACGATATTTCGGGGGATTATATGATAAGGATACTGAAATCCGGATTAAGATATGCGGGAAAATATTTTTCATCGAAGGTAAGAGTAACGGTTGATGTGGATGCGATGGAAGTAGTTTAGTTATCAATTATCATGGTTCAGTTATAAGAGATAAAAAATACGGAGACGGTTAAGCTAATTAAAGGGCTAAAGGCAAGATAAATGTTAAATGTTAAATGTTAAATGTTAAATGTTAAATGAAAAGAAGCGGGAAGTCAGAGTAGTGCCCTTGCAAGGATTCGAACCTTGAATAGCGGTTCCGAAGACCGATGTGTTATCCATTACACTACAAGGGCAGTATTTTAATAACACTAAATAATTACAGCACTTTACAATTCAGCATAATTACAATTAGAACTTACAAATATTTTAATTTTTACTGTAAAATACTGTAACAAATACTGTAAGTTTTACTGTAACTTTTTTTGTAAGTTTTTTGACCTATTTTAAAGAACTTTTTTACTCATTAAAACAAAAACCGTTCCAAGAAAATTAAGGTCTGTGATAACCTGTAAAACTTGAAACGGTCTTGTATAATTTTAAAACTCTTTTTCATCACAGTTTAAATTTTTTTTTCTTTAGTAAAATTACAAACAAATAATTTTAAAAACAAGTGCAAATTAAAACCATAATAAAATATGCCTGATAATATTATGCCATATTAAAATATGGTCATATCTCAATTATAAGACACTTTCACTCCAAAGTCAGTAAATTAGTCGAAAAAATTTTTTTCGTTGATTGTGAAGCATTTAAACGAAAAATAAAGGTATTTCTGAATATGATTTCGAATATTTTTTCTGAAATACAAACTGCTACTAAAAATAACAATTGAATTATCAGTTTATTTTCTGCAAATTTATAAGTTTATAATATTTTTCT
>VGWA01000255.1 GCA_016873795.1 Ignavibacteria bacterium | reverse complement strand
CCAAAAACCTTATTCTTGTCTTTAAATCGATTATGGCCGCTTCGGTAATACTGATTGTGATCACTTTCTTTTTCAAAGACAGGGAATTTCAGGATAATTCAAGGTTCAGTCTATTATTATTTTTTATTCTCGGAAATATCCTTGTTTTTGGTTACAGATACACATTCTTAAAGATATTCAGAGGTTCTTCAGGGGTTGAAATATTCAAAAGACGCATTATTACAATCGGAGCAGGAGACGCAGGCCGGAATTTTGCAAAAGAGATAAAAACTGCCGCAGGGCATTTAAACTTAATAGGATTTATTGATGATGATGACAATAAACAGGGTGTGGAAATTGAAGGTTTCAAAGTACTCGGAAAATTATCCGATTTATTAAAAATTGTCGATTCAAATGCCATAGATGAAATATTTATCACAATTAAGTCGATTACCTACGAAAATTTAATGGCTATTATCGAAAAAACAAAGGAAACAAAATGCCAGATAAATCTGGTTTCCCCTTACTTTGGAGTTGTAGAGAGAAAATTTGATTCACAGGAATATAAAGATTTCAAATCTGTTCCTATTTATTCAAATATTACGACAATATATCCGAATTACATCAAAAGGATTCTGGATATAGTATTATCCATAATTATTTTATTAATTATTTTGCCATTCCTGCTGATTATTTCATTAATTATCGGATTAACATCGAGAGGACCTGTTTTTTACAAGACAAAAGTGATAGGTAAAAATGGCAAGGAATTCATCTGGTATAAATTCAGAACAATGACACACAATCATTCGGACGAAATGCATAAGAAATATTTAACCGAAGTAATAAAAAATAATAAGCCGGTAAAAAAAATAGAGAATGATGCCAGGATAACGTTAGCCGGCAGATTTTTAAGAAAATACAGTTTAGACGAATTTCCTCAATTAATAAACGTCTTGAAAGGGGATATGAGTCTTATAGGACCCAGGCCATGTCTGCCTTACGAATATGATGTGATGACAGAATGGCACAGGAGGCGAACTAAAGTTTTACCCGGTATGTCGGGATTATGGCAGATAGCAGGAAGAAACAAAGCCGATGTTTCCTTTAATGATTCATTAATACTGGATTTATATTACATTGATAATATTTCTTTCTGGCTGGATTTAAAAATTTTAGTTAAGACCATACCGGTTGTGATTTTCGGAAGAGGAGGCAAGTAAGACAATTATAAATTATAAATGATAAATGTTAAATGTCAAATTTTATACGTTATGTTCATGTGTGATGTGGGATGAATTACGCATTACTCATCACGCATTACTCATCACGCATTACTCATTACGTGTTACGAGCGAAAAATGTTAAATAAATAATATATGATTGAAAAAAAAATAAATGTCGGTGTGATAGGGGTTGGATACTGGGGACCGAATTTAATCAGAAATTTTGTAAGAAATGAAAAGTCTGTTGTTTTAAAAGTATGTGATTTGAAAGACGGAAGGTTGGAATATATTAAAAATTTATATCCCGATATTTCGACGACTAAAATACCGGACGAAATAATAAATGATGAAGACATCGACGCTACTGTAATAGCCACGCCTGTTTATACGCATTATGAACTCGGGATTAAATGTTTAAATAAGAACAAGCACGTTTTTATAGAAAAGCCGTTTACGGATAATTATTCGGACGGTTTTAAACTTGTTGAGCATGCGAAAATCCAAAATAAAATTTTAGCTGTCGGGCATATTTTTCAGTTTGCTCCCGCCGTTACGGCACTTAAGAGGAGCATTGAATCCGGCTTATCCGGAAAATTATTTCATTTTTCTTCCCGCAGAATTAATTTAGGACCTCCGAAAACCACTGTCGATGTTATCTGGGATCTTGCTCCTCATGACCTATCGATACTTTTTCATATTTTCAACG
>VGWA01000254.1 GCA_016873795.1 Ignavibacteria bacterium | reverse complement strand
CTTTTATTTTTTAAATTCAAAACCGAGAGGTGAATCTTTGCTGAGAGTGATGAATTCTTTTCCTTCCAGTGTTACGGGTTCTTCGAATATGAAGAAAGATATGAAATACGAATCATTTTCGAGTTCTACTACGGCACCGAATTCGGGTTTGTTGTAAATTACATCCTGTTTAATACTTATTAGAGCAGATAATTGCTTCATAAGCATTTCGATTCGCATTGCAAAAGCATTTTTCCTGTCCTGTGCTTCTTCTTTGAACGTGCTGTGACGTGATTCCATTATGCCTTTATACTGGTTAGCGGTATTTTGTTCTTCCTGCATTGCTTTTTCATACATTGCAATTTTTTGATTTAATTCATTTTTGCACAGTTCGATTAATTTCTTTTTTAAAATTAGTTTTTCCATAATTGTAAATTTTATTTTAAAAATAATTTTCCCCCTGTATATAGTTTTTGTTTTAAAGATTCCGGATTATTTTCGGATGGGAAATAAATGTTGTCTTCTCTGACGCCGCAGGGTTTTATGTACCAGGGGGTTATTCTTATTGAGTTCCAGCATCCTTCGTTGCAATTTTTTCTCATATAGCATTTATTGCAGGCATCTGGTCTTTTGTTTGATTTTTCCAGTAATTTTATGATTATCTGATATTCATCATTTATATTGAAGATATTTCTATGTTTTGATTCATCGTATTTTTCGGGCATTCCGAATTTATTTGTAATGAGTTCGGTAAATTTATTATAGATGGTTTCGGATTCCTGAAGATTATTTAACAGGATGCAGAAAAATTTTACTGATATTTTATATTTGGAAATGAAGTTAACATATTCGTCAAAATATTTGATTGTATCGGAAGTAACAACGGCGTTCAAAATAACCTTAAGACCGATACTGAGTGATGATTCAATTCCCCGTACATAAACATCAGATGAAGAATTATAGCCGTAATGATATGATATATTGACTTTTTCGAGTCCCGAAGATTTCAGAATATTCGCATAGTATTTGAGTTTAAGCCCATTGGTTGTCATAGAAAATGAGGCGTTCGGGAAATTTTTTTTGAGTGAAGATATTTCCAGGAAAATTCTTTTTTTATCAACGACAAGAGGTTCGGCTCTGCCGGTCAGATGTATATCGAGTATAGCATTATCGTTATACAGGTTTTCGGAAAATTTAATCAGTTCGGAGAAAGTATAAGTAATGGATTCGTCGAAATATTTATTAATGCAGAAATAATCTTTATGGCAGTATTTGCAGAGCATATTGCACTTAACGTTTTTACCGTTCAGGGCTGCTAGGTCAATTCTATATTTTCTTGATATCATATAATAAATTTTTTACATAAAAATATCGAGAATGGAATTGAAAAATAATAACGGAAAGGTTTTGGAAAGGTTTTTTAAAAAAATGTCAGATTGTAAATGATAAATGTTAAATTTAAAAAAAGTTGAAGATTATTTAAATAATATAGAATTTATGCGTTACGCATCACGCGTTACGAGAAAGGGCGGGTTTAAAAAAAGTATGAATTATAGGAGTTTAAATTTTGCCGTATTGGTTTTTAGATACAGAAATAAATTACTTACCTTTCGGCTCAAGATTTGCTTTATAGGTAGTATGGTCAAATCCAAACCAATTTCCTGTTGCTGCATCTATTACAACTCCAATTAAACCTGATAATATATCAAGGATTAACCATCCTGCACCAATTCCATAAGTAGCTCTAAATGTCTTTGATTCATAACCTTCTTTAACAAATTCAATAATGTATTCTTTTCCTCTTTTTAAGGTAATTATAGCAGGTGTTTTTCCTTCATTTTGTCCGTTAACTAAAATTTTTGCACCTGACGGTTCACTTGATAAATTTATATCCTCTTTACCACCAACAAAAATAGTAGCACAACCAGAATAACAAAAGAATGATAAAATTAAGATAATAAT
>VGWA01000253.1 GCA_016873795.1 Ignavibacteria bacterium | reverse complement strand
TATTTCAGACACCGACTCCTTTATTTTATATACAAACATATTCCCGATTAATACAATATAATACAAAAAAAAAGAAAAAAAAACTACAATTTTTTATATACAGGAGAAAAGTACGATTAACATATAACATATGACATATAACATATGACATATAATATATAACATATAACATATTGCATATAACATATTGCATATAAATTTAGAATTAAAAATTAATAATGAAAAAAATATAGAAGAGTTCTTTATAATTCTGCATTATGCATTCTTAAATCTACATTAAAAAATCAGATGTAAGTTTCTTGTGTCTTGTCCTGAAATAGGTTAAGGAATTCAAAGAAAGAAACAACCAGAAGAAGAGCAAGGCAGATGGAAAAGTAAAAAATCGTCTATAAATAAAAAACTCCCGAGTCAATTAGAATCGGGAGTTTTGTGATGAATATTTTTTTGAATTTTTACTTTACGAGTATCATTCTTTTTACATCCGAAAAATCATTTGCCGTCAGTCTGTAAAAATAAACTCCGCTTGCCAGTTTTGAAGCATCGAATGTAAATGTATAAATTCCTGCCTGTTTCGTCTCGTTTAATATTACCGCTATTTCTCTGCCGTTTATGTCGTAAACAGAAAGTTTTACATTCGAATTTTTCGGAAGAGCAAATTTTATGTTGGTTACAGGATTGAATGGATTTGGATAATTCTGTGAGAGTTCGTAACTCTTGGGGATTTGGTCTTCATATTTGAAAATGTTTGTAGATTGCCTTGAAACTCTTACAAGGTCAAGCGAGAAAGAAGCACCGTCAACCTGACTGTCAGTAACCCATTCCCTGAATCCGATATAAATATTCGAGCCCTGCGGAACAAGAGAGCCGATATTAAATTTATGGTAAACCCATCCTGAATCTGTTGCAGGATAATATTGTGAAAATACCGTAACTGTCATCGCGGCAACAGTCGGTGTGGTCGTCGATATTTTAACATTGAAATTTTCAACATAAGCTCCGAATTTTCTCAGCCAGAAAGTCAGTGAATCTGAAGGTTGAACATTAGTAATTTGAGGGGTAATCAGCCATTGATCGCAACTTGTGGTTCCGCCCGACTGCCAGTTGCAAAACGCTACGGCGCTTCCTCCGTTAGGAGGAACCGTAACAGTACCGCCCGTAAATCCCGGAACGGGTGATGTGCCGCCTGTAACTCTGTACCAGCCGAGACCTCCCGTCGGTGTCAAGCTCGTCCACCCTGTAGGAGGAAATGTCGAACTTTCGAATGACTCGTCTATTATGTATTGACTTCCCTGTGTTACGTTTATGTAATTCGGTTTCGTTAATGTATGCTGTTGAGAATTTTTGGTAACAGTCAATGTTACATCATATTGTCCTAATGTATTATAAACTATGTTTGTCGGATTTTGAACCGTTGACGAATTCGGTGTTCCCCCGGGAAACTGCCAGTTCCATCCTGTCGGACTGCCCGTGGATAAATCAGTAAAATTAACGCTTCCGCCGGGACTTACCGTTGTCGGATTACCCGAGAAATTAGCCAGAAGGGAATCACCCGATAAACATTTATATGCATTGATTCTTCCTGTTCCAAGTAATCCGATGTAAGAGGGATTAAGATGGTAGATACTGTCAACTCCGCTCTTTAATTTTGCTTCGACCTGTGCAGGAGTATAGGTCGGAAACTTTGAACGAATAAGTGCAACCGTACCGGATGCTATTGGAGCTGACATAGAAGTTCCGTCGTAGGACACGTAAGAATTATTCCATATTGTACTGTAAATGCTTTCACCGGGAGCGCAAACATCTACTGTCGTATGATAATTCGAAAACCATGCTTTTGTATCTGATGAATTCGTTGCAGCAACCGATATAACATTATCGTATGAAGCAGGATAACGGGGTGAATTTGCACTTTGATTTCCTGCTGAAGCGCAAATTACCGAA
>VGWA01000252.1 GCA_016873795.1 Ignavibacteria bacterium | reverse complement strand
CGGTAATGCCTGCTATATATTAAAAGGACTGCGTTCGAATCGTGAGCAGGCATATATAAATGATGATGATTATTATTCCGATGGAATATACAGCTGGTATATAATGCCGAGAATGAGGATAGATTCGATATATGCTTCGCAATTGATAAATAAAAGTAAGAAAATTTGTGATGTTATTATTAAAAATTGGAAAGACAGTATAATAAAAAAAATAGAAATTAAAGTAAGAAATTTCGAAACTCCAAATTCATCTTATGATGGAAAATATACTGAAAACTTTTATTTTAGGCCATTTTATAATGAAGATTCTTCCAGCACTATAATTGATTCTGGGAAATTATTCAATCCCGATAGTTATGATTTTGGCGACTGGTCAATACCCTGCCATATAGACATACAAGTCTACTGGTACGGTTTATGTGATTTATGGATTGACAGGATACGGGTTGAAAACGAGCCGGCACGGAGATTATTTTCCGGAAATTTTAACAGCGATTTACAAGCCGAAGTATTATTCTCGATGGAGAATTATAATTCGTACAAACCCGCTCCCAACTATTTCTTTGTAAACGAATTTCAATTTAACCAGCTGCCTGCAATAAAAGAACTTAATAAAAAAATACTATATCATTCAGGCAACAAGACATGCGTACTTCCTTCGATTGTATATCCTCTATTAAGTTTGCATATTCCTGACAGAAACAACACACATCTTACAGTATCTCAACTGAAAGAATATCTTGTCGATTCTGCAGAATTAAACACTATCTTGGTAGGTAGTTATGCGTTGGAGGGATTTCCGGAAGAACAGGCGCCCGATAGAATTTCATATATGCCTAATACATTAAGCAATGCAAATTACAATCCCAATATCGGAATACTGGCTTATGCGACGGGAGTGATTAATTACGAGAACTGGCTTCAATATCATCTCGATACTGGCAAAGGGGGGAACAAATACATACATCAGATGAAGACATTCGACAGTTTAATAAAATATCCGTCTGTAAATTTAAGGAGGATAGATTACATACAGACTCATGTATGGTGGAGTCCTGGCGGCTGGCATATACTGAAAGAGCCGTCGAACGAAGAGCAGGATTTACTTATAAACCTCGCATTATGTTATGGAACAAAAGGGATATGGTTTTATCCGTATACTTCTGAAGGAGAAATGAATTCAAATAACTGGTATTATCGTGGCATAATGACAAGGGGAGATCCCGGAATAATGAAACCAAGAACAGATAATGTATATGGACAGCCGAAATATGAGAAATTAAAAGAAATAAATAAGAGATTGATGAAGTGGGGGGATTATTTTATTAGTTTTGATGAATCAAACCGGAGGACGTACATATACAGACTTGAAAACGAACGCAGCAGTTGTTTATCTGAAACATATTTCAGTGAAATAAAGACCCGCAGGTTGAATCCGAATATTTCCTGTCCTGAATATCAGAATCCTGAAAACACTTACGAATCTCCCGATATAACATATTTGCAGGTCGGAGTGTTCAATAATCCCGACGAAACGTACAATAAGTATTTTATGATAGTAAACAGGAGAACATCGCCTGCCGGAATCGAAACCTGTGATGGAAGGAGATATGTAATAATCAGATTTGATTCGGTAAATGTGTTTGAGGGATTTAACAACTGGCAGATAAAGGATTTATACAGGGATTCAATCACGGCAGTGTTCAATAAAAATGCTATAGACACGATAAATTTAGGAATATTTCAGCCTGGAGAAGGCAGACTTTACAAAATCTCTCCCGTGATGCTTGTAGGCGGAACGCTGGTAACTGACGAAGAACTCGAAAATATGGAATTTAACTGCGACAGCATAGTAAACGGCAATAACAAAAGCATTACGCTGAAAGATAAAGTAACGATAAACTTTTCTTCACACGGAGGAATAAACCTCGAAGGCGGACAATTCTCAACAGGTACAACGGCAAGTTCGAAACAAATCATTCTCAGGGGACAAAACGGAGTAAAAT
>VGWA01000251.1 GCA_016873795.1 Ignavibacteria bacterium | reverse complement strand
TTTGACCCTTTTGGTTTGCTGATAGGGCTTAACGGAATTATTATTGTTGCTTATATCGTTGCAGTTCCCGCAAACGAAATTGTGTTGCCGACTGTATTTATGCTTATTGTATTAACCTCAAAAATGACGGGGATAGGTGAAGGTTCGGGAGTCTTGTTTGATATGGAAAATACTGCAAGTATTGAAGAACTGTTAAGAGCGGGAGGATGGACATTATTAACAGCTGTGAATCTTATGCTTTTCAGTCTTCTGCATAATCCCTGCTCTACGACTGTGTTTAATATTTATAAAGAAACAAAAAGTATTAAATGGACTTCCGTTGCAACTTTGCTTCCTTTATTTATTGGTATCATAGTTTGTTTTCTGGTTGCATTTATCTGGAGATTGTTTGTTTGAATTCATAATAAAATAATTTTTTTCTTGACTGCAAAATTAACATACATATTGATTTTATTTTTTCTGTTATTACGATGCGATTTATTTGCTCAAATAGACAGTAATAATGCAGTCGTAAGAGGTGTTGTTAAAAATTCCGATAATGAACCGATTAACGAAGTAGAAATATCTTTTATCAAATCCGATAAATCAAACGAATATAAAGTATTTACTGATATTTACGGAAGGTTCTCAGTTAGTCTGAAGGCAGGACTTTATGAAATTATTGCAAACAAGGATGGTTATTCAAAATATTATCGGACTTCCTTAAATGCAGTAAAAGGAGATATTAGTAATTTGGAAATAATTCTAATAGAAAAAATATATACGATAGAATCCATTGATGTTGAGGGTGTATTCCGTCAAAGTCAGGATGATTTAAGAACAAGCGTTTTCAATATAACACCGTCAAGTATAAAATTGATGCCCGGCTCTTTTGAAGATGTTTTAAGGTCAATCAAATCTCTTCCCGGTATCGGTTCACCGAATGATTTTACATCTCAATTGATTATCAGAGGTTCGGGTCCTGACCAGAATTTGATTATTATGGATGATGTGGAAATTTTCAATCCTTACAGATTATACGGAATAGTCAGTATGTTTAATCCCGAGACTCTTTCGGATATAACTTTGATTACCGGTGGATTTCCGTCAAAGTACGGTGACAGACTTTCGGCTGTTCTCGATGTTATGAACAGAGAAGGTACTACCGAAAAAAACTTCAGTCTGATAAGTAATATTAACATCGCAAATGCTAATATTATAGTTCAGGGAAAAAATCCGTTAAAAATACCTGGTTCCTGGCTCGTCTCGACAAGAAGAACTTACTATGATTTGATACTCGGACCTTTTGCCAAAAAATCCGGATTAATAACAGACGATTCTTCGTTTCCGTCTTTTTCGGATTTACAGTTCAAATTAGCACTTGGTCCTTTTAAAAATCATAAATTTTTTCTCAACGGAATTTTCTCAAAAGATGGGGTTGATATTATTCCCGGAAAGGATAGAAAAAATCCCGACAGCGTTAATGTAAATGATGTTACATACAACGATGTTCTGTCTTTGAGCTGGCATTTTTTTCCGAATCAGAATTTTATTTCGAAAACTACTCTCTCATGGTACAGAAATAACGGTGATAATGAATTCGACGGCGATATACTTGACCCTCTTATAGACAAAGAAAATCTTTCTCCGGAACAACGGGAATATCTCAAATCTATCGGAGCGTTGTTTAATTTTAAATTTGACTCGAAATATTTTTTCAGGAAGTATTCCCTTGTAAATAGGTCTTCTTTAATTTTTTACAAAACAAAAATAGAGTTTGGCGGCGGTTTCGATTTAATTCGAACGGATTTAAAATATAATTTAAATCTCGATGATAATTTTAAGGCTTATATAAGGTCATTTCCAAATGCAGGGGCTCTGTTAGAAGATTTTGACATAGAAGGAAATAATAATTACAGATTTAATATTTATTTACAGTCTCGATTTTCTGCAGGAGAAAAATTTTATTATCAACCTTCGCTGAGAATGGATTATTATTCTTACCTCGATAAAGTTTATCTTTCCCCGAGAAT
>VGWA01000250.1 GCA_016873795.1 Ignavibacteria bacterium | reverse complement strand
TTTTTTTGTTTTTCCATCTATCTTGTTCTCCTTTCTGGTTGTTTTTATCTTTTTAATTCTGTCAACCTATTTCAGGACAAGACAGTTTCTTCTCCTTACTTTTCACTGCTCACCTTTCACTTTTTGAGTTTCATCTGTTTTTCAATAATTTCCGTCAGATTATCGCTCTTTATTGTTCTTGTTTCTCCGGGGAAAACTATCGTATTATCTCCTACATTTTTATCAATATTTACACCGGAAAGAATTACGCAGTTTTTACCTATTTTTATTCCCGGATTTACATTAACAAAATAACCTATGAAAGTGTTGTCTCCGATTTCGATATCCCCGTAAATTCTTTCATTTTGTTTTTCATCTTTTACATCTTTCCTCTTTAATGCGTTAAGAACGCTTGAATGTGTATTGAATACACCCGACATATTCACATAATTTCCTATTGTAATATTCGAAGTGTGGTCTAATATCGCCCTGGTACCAATTGAACAATGATGCCCTGCTTTTATTAAATTACTTCTTCCTCCTTCTGTAACTACTTCACGGAAAATGATACTGTTGTCTCCGATATGAAAATTATTAATAACGACATTATTACCGACAGATACATTTTTCCCGATGTGAACATTGATGCCGAATTCAACGTTATTTCCTATGATACTGTCGTCTCCAATAACACAATTCCATCCAATATATACATTCTTCCCGATTTTAACATTTTTACCGATTACGACACTACCGAGCTTCAGTAAAAAGACTTTTAAAAAATTAAAAGGTAAATATTTGCTGCATAACCGCGAAAATGTCTTTATTTTTTTCAATTATTTATTATTTTCCTAAATTTTTTAATAATTGTTCCGGGATGCGATATTGCTTTTTGCAAATTTTTAATCTTTCCATACATTAACTTATAAGTATAATAGTAAACGGGAATCAAATTTTTACAATATTTTAATTTAAACAAATCTCTTCCGAGAAACCTGTCTTTTTTATTCACAATTAATAAATCGAATAAATTACAACCATATTCTTTTCCCATTTTCAACAAAGTCCATAATAAATAATCATTGGCACCCGCTTTTTTCCCTTCGTCGCTCGTACTTACTGCAAAATATGTTATTGTATTTTTATACACAATCCCGATTATTGATCCAAGATAGATATCTGAATCAAGTAATGAAATTAGTAAACCTTTTATATCTCTGTTCTTTTTTAAGCAGAAATTGTTAAAAATACTTTCATATAGTGAAAAATCAGATATTTTATTACCTGTCTTCTCGAAAGTAATTTTAGCATCATGGTAAAATTGATTTAAAAAGTCACTTTTATTTACTACAACTTGTATTTTTTTTTTCTCCAATTTTTCGATAACATATCTGATACTTTTCCTGTCGAGAGATTTCCAAATAAGACCAATATCTTCTGAAATATCCCATAAAGGAGTCTGATAAATTATATCTTTATTAAATCCGCTGTAACTTACATCATCCAAAGGTTTAAAAGGTGATTCCTGTATTCGGATTGTGTTAATATCAATACCCTTAAAAGTATTTTCTATCAATTTAATTACGTTAATATTTACATTTCTGTCGGCAATATTTCCTCCGTAAATAGTTTCGACACGGGGATTAGCACTCAATATATCAAATCCGGAGTAATCGTTTTTTTCAATAAATAAAGGTAAAGCATTTATAAGAATATCATCTTTAAATGTAAGAATATAACATCCTTTTGAATTTGTAGATACTGACACTGCTGCCAACCAGTCAGGATGCTGAAAAAAGGTTGACTCATTATTTAGAATAAATAATTTTAATTCATTCAGTTCCGAATATTCGTATAAATCACTGAAATCTATTATTAAATTACTAATCAATTTCGTTTAACCTCACAATCGAACCGGTGCGCATCGACCTGCAAATGGCTTTTTCCAACCTGATTACCTTAAGCCCTTGATTTCCGTCTGTTTCCGGCTTTTTCTTTTTAATCCAGTTTCCGCAAAAATCTTCAATTGATTTCGA
>VGWA01000249.1 GCA_016873795.1 Ignavibacteria bacterium | reverse complement strand
TTCTAAAAAAAAATGATTGAAATCCTTTTCTTTCAATGAATCGGGAACCGACAACCTGATTGGCTCTGTTTTCATAAATTGGATTTAGAATTTTTGGAAGTTCCGAGGCAATATGCTGACCATCTCCGTCGAACTGACACACAATGTCATAATCATTCAGATAAGAATATAAAAAATATGTTTTCCAGGTTCCGCTAATTTCGCTGTTTATACAATGAGTTACTGCTTTGACGCCAAATTCTCTGCATAAAGATAAAGTATCATCATAAGAACTGTTATCGATTACAATTATATCGTACCCATAATTTTGTTGAGATAAATCTTCAAGAACTGCTCTGATATTTTTTTCTTCGTTATATGCTACTACCGCTATTAACGTTTTAGGTTTCATATCTGATTTTTATTTTCTTTGATTTTTTTTCCCGGTACCCCTGCAATAACCGAATTTTTCTCTACATTTTTTGTAACAACCGAACCGGCTCCTATTATTGACATTTCTCCTATGCTTAATCCGGGCAAAACAGTAGCATTTGCACCTATATAACAAGATTTCATAACATTAACTCTTCCCAGTATAACGGCATTGGGTGCAATTGTGCAGTAATCACCAATTACAGAATCGTGCATTATATTACATTTTGTGTTCAGTCTTACAAAATTATCGATAACTACACCTGAAGATATATTAACGCCGCTTTGTACAATAATTCCCTTCCCGAGATTTGCACTTTTAGATATTACAGCCTGAGGAGATATAATATTTGCAAATTCATACCCTAGTCTTAAGTAAAAATTTACTATTTTTACTCTAATCTGAGGGGAATCCGGGGTAACAATTATTGGTATATTTTTATATTCTTTCTTTATTGCTGAGGCATCTTCATCTTTTCCTAAAATATTATATCCCATATATCTTCCTTCTAATTTATTGTCGATTATTCCTGCTATTTCATAACTGCACATTTCGCAAAGTTCAATAACCTCATGAAATCCTCCGACAATTATTATTTTTTTTTTCATTATTATTTCTTTAGTGTTGCCGTAAAATTATTCAGTACGTCTGCAATATATTTTACCTGATGTTTTTTCAATTTTGAATACATCGGAAGTGTAATTGTATTTTTCGAATAGTATTCGGTTAAACATAATTTGCTTGAATATTTTTTATATATTGAAAACTTATGAACTGCCGGATAATGAATGCTTGTTTGGATTCCAACTTCAGCAAGTTTTTTTCTTAAGATATCCCTCTTAATACGTGTGGAATTTTTCAGGACAATTGTAAAAATGTAATTAGATGAAATTCCTCGATGATAACAAAACGGTATGATTATAGAATTATTGCCGCAGAGTTCATAGATATAAATTTTACGAATAATTGCTCTCTTCTTAATATCTCTAATAAGTTTATCAAGTTGAATGATACCTATGGAAGCCCTTATGTCATCCATTCTGTAATTATAGCCAAGGTCAACAACATCATAACTTGCAGCATGTCCTTTTGCCCTGTCAAAAGAAATGCTTGTCATTCCGTGAGAATGAAGTGATTTCGCCTTTTCAAAATAATTAATATTATTTGTAACCAGCATGCCTCCTTCGGCTGTGGAAATATTCTTGTTCGAAAAAAAACTGAAACAACCAATATCCCCGATTGTTCCCAGTTTTTTGTTTTTATATTCGGAAAACGGTGCATGACATGCATCTTCGATAACTTTTAGATTATATCTGCGTGCTGTTTGCATTATTCTTTCCATATCACATGGAAAACCGGCATAATGCATTATAATAATTGCTTTTGTTTTCTTAGTAATCTTTTTTTCTATTTCTTCGGGGTCTATTACAGGTTCTTCTATACTTTTAATATCACAGAACACAGGTTTAGCATTAATATATCTTATAGCGTTTACGGTTGCTACAAAAGTAAGTGACGGGCATATCACTTCATCTTTATTTTTTATTCCAAGTACTAGTAAAGCAAGATGCAAGGCAGAAGTGCAGTTAGATAAACACAAAGCAAATCT
>VGWA01000248.1 GCA_016873795.1 Ignavibacteria bacterium | reverse complement strand
CACCAAACAGATATACGAGGTCTAAACCATGATTGTAACTGAAAGCGTGAATATTTAAGCGGATAAAAAATAATTCACCAAATATACCCTCATCAAACAACTTTTTTAAAGTGCTGATACCGGGCTTGAACCTGTAATTGTAATTAACACCTAATATTTTATTTTTTAACAACGAAGATTCAACCATTTCTCTGGCAAGTTCATATCTGGACTCAAGAATTTTTTCGCAAAAAACATCACAGCCTGATTCGAGAGCCAGCATAACAGGCCTGTAATGCTGCCATTCTCTTGTACAAACGGAAACTAAATCAGGATTTTGTTCCTCTATCATTTTATACAAAGAGTTATAACTTTTGCACCCTATCTTGTTTGCAAGATTATCTGCAAAATCCTGATTTACATCACAAACACCCGTAACTTTGATACCCTCTAATCTGGTGAACCCTGCAGAGTGATATGTTCCCGCTCCTCCGCTTCCTACTATTACAACTTTTTTTGATTGATTATCAGATAATCCCACACTGACCGGATTCCTGAACATTTTTATTTTTTCAGGTACATCAAACTTATGTTTTGTCCACTTGCCGTCATATATCCATTCTTTAGTAAATCGTTTATATATCTTTTTTCCCTTTCTCAAGATATTTATCAATACCGGTATTCTACCGATTTCGTTTCTCGTATAAGCTTTTGTCCTGCTGATATAGTTAACGAAACTTCCGGATTTTTTTTCTTTTCCTTCAAGCAAAGAGCCTATATAATTTTTTGAAAATACAAGTTCGCTTATTTTCCTTTTCGGGCTCTTTATCCCTTCTAATTCCAGTGAATATACAACATTTTTATACTTACTTATTTTTTCCACAAAGTTCTTAAATACTATCTCTCCTCTTCCCGGAGTCATAGAAATATCCATTCCGACGGAATCTCTGAAATGTATAACTTTTATTCTGTCGTATCCTATTGTTCGGGCAACTTCATCAATTGTTTTCGGATTTTTACCTGCAATCATTGCATGGCTTGTATCAAAAGCACAAAAAATTGATTTATCGAGATTTTCAAAAAAAATTCCGCATTCCTTCGTTGTTTCGGCAAATGTGTGCCAGTGAGGAACTTCTAAGCACAGGTTTGTGCCGCATTTTCCCGAATATTCAGATAATTCTTCAAGTCTGCTTTTAATCAGTCTTAATTCATTTTCCCAGTAATCTGAACCTACTCTGGTACCAGAAGGAATTACGACATATTTTACATTTAAATTCCCTGCTAACTTAAAATATTTAATTAGATGTTCCTTCGTAATTAAAAATGATTCATGACTGTAATTAACAGGATAACGGGGATAAACAGTGAAGGAAGTTATTCTTACTTTATAATTATTTATAATTGACGATAATTTTTCAAACCCGGATTCGTCTCTTATAAAAGGGCTTATATGTTCAGCTACACCATTTACCTGACATAAATCAAGCTCGTCGAAACCCGCTGATTTTAATGTTTTTATTGCTTTTTCCGTATCAAATGAATGAAATAATAATGTCGAAGAGCTGATCATGCATTATAATTGTTTAGTTCGGTAAAAATCTCTTATGTTATTTATTATATAAAATATCTGCTCGTTAGATAAATCCGGAAATAAGGGCAGTGTAATAAGTTTTTTCCATTCTCTTTCTGCTATTGGACATTCTCGGTAATAAGGTTTGTACATTTCATATAAATGATTTGGATAATAATGAACACCTGTTGAGATGCCTTTTTGCTTCAGATATTCATTGAGTTCGTCTCTCCTTGATGTTTTGATTACATAATTATGTGCGGAAATTTTTTGGTAGGTTTTCCTTGCAATAAATTCAATGTCGCCTGTATTCTGTAATTCACTGTTGTATATTTGTGTTATCTCCTGCCTTCTGTTATTCATCCATTCAAGTTTCTCAAGTTGAACAAGACCAATAGCCGCGATTATGTCGTTCATATGACATTTATATCCTAACTCCGCAACATCATAATACCATGAATACTGTCCCATATCTCTGCTGAATGTATCTTTCGTAATACCCAGCCATCTCATTTTTATCAA
>VGWA01000247.1 GCA_016873795.1 Ignavibacteria bacterium | reverse complement strand
TTGTATTATGAGTTCACTCGCTAATAACCATAAAAATATATGGACGACAAATGTCGTAATAGTAAATAATAGTACAAACATATTTATGGAAAAAGTCCTTTGATTTATATCAAAGGACTTTTTTTTATATTTTAATTTACTGTCAATATTTAATAAACTAATACACTCTTACTATATATGAATTATTTTAATTATTTTATCCTGTTGTTTTGTACTACAATAATTTCTTTTGTAATTTATTTAAATAAAAAAAGCACTGCCGGAATTGCTATCCGACAGTGCTTTGAAAAAAAATTATATTTAATTATAAATGCTTATTGCTTGGCGTACCTGACAATCCAGCCCTTTGATCCTAATGTTACACCATTAAGTTTCGTACTGCCGAATCCTCCAAGTACGGTTGCCCTTGTAAATCCTATATTCGGAACAGTCTGACATACTTCATACCACATTTTGTTTATTGTTCCGCAGACAGTCTTACCCAGTGCAACAATTCCTTCGAATGTTAACGGTGCAGGTGTAAGATTTGTCATCTCAATTGTTTTTATTGAATCAACGAAAACATTCGAGATTAAACGATATGTACCGGTGTAAACATCGGTCATCGGATTCCCCGATGAATCAGCATACACTATGGTTAATGTGTAATTGTTTTGTAACATTGATAAACGGTAACTCCTTAAAGCAACGTATGAATGTCTTAATGTATCAGTAACACAAGTAGAATCTGCTACAACATCTGCAAGCCAGCTTCCTGTGAAATCCTTGGCTGTATATTGTAATACAAGCAAGTAAGATATTGGTCCTTCCATTTCATGATTCTGAGCTGATACTCCGTAATAATACGTTGAATCCGGACTAAATGTAGAATCAGTGTAAGCATAAGTTGCTTCAGTAACACTTGATAAACTTACTGAGTCTAACAAAATCATATTTATTGTATCCATTCCCCTGTATATGTTATATCTCATAATTCTCGAACTTCCCAGTGTTCCCGGAGAATCCCACTTTATTACTGTTGCAGCTGCTGTTTGGGTCATTAATGCTAATTTGTATATTGAACCCGGGGCAACCGGTTTCAGTGTGCCTACCGGTTCTTCTTTACAGCTTGCAAAAAACAATGCAGCTATCAAAATTAAAACAAGGTATTTGTAATTCCTCATATGTTTATTTAATTTAGTTTGTAATAAATAATACTTAAATATATATTAAATTTTTGGAATTATCAATAATTAAATTAAACACTATTATAATAAGGACAGGCAACAAAATGCCGTGTTCCTGCTTCTGTCATTTCCGGCTTTTTTACTGAACATTCGTTTCTGGCTATCGAGCATCTTGTTCTGAATCCGCACCCGCTCGGTTTATTTAACGGTGTCGGTACATCGCCCTTTAATATTATTCTTTCTTTTTTTTCTTCCCTGATTTGAGGCAGAGGCACTGCCGAAAGCAATGCTTTGCTGTATGGGTGCTTTGGATTGTGGTATATGTCTTCCGACCTTCCCTGTTCGACAATGCTTCCGAGATACATTACTGCTATATTGCTGCTTATGTGTTCGACTACCGATAAATCATGTGAAATAAACAACAAACTTAAATTGAATTCTGCCTGTAAGTCCTGCAATAAATTAATTACCTGTGCCTGTATTGAAACATCCAATGCAGAGACAGGTTCATCTGCAATTATTAGTTTGGGATTAGTTGCCAATGCTCTTGCGATTCCAACTCTTTGTCTTTGTCCTCCTGAAAATTCATGCGGAAATCTCTGCATATATTCGGGTTGTAATCCCACTCTTACCAATAAATATTCAATTCTTTCTTTTCTTTCCTGTCTGTTTAATTTACTGTGATATGATAAAGGTTCTCCTATTATCTGGCCTATTGTATATCTCGGATTCAGTGAAGAAAACGGGTCCTGAAATATTACCTGTATATAGCCCCGGTACTTTTTCATTTCCCTGTTATTCAATTTCAAAATGTTTATTTCTTTATCTTCAGTTCTCAACAATATTTCCCCCGATATCTCAGTATCCGGCGTTGCAAAGTTCAACACATTTATTATTGCTTTACCGATAGTTGATTT
>VGWA01000246.1 GCA_016873795.1 Ignavibacteria bacterium | reverse complement strand
ATTTTTTTCTTTTTTTAAAAATTTTTTTTCTCTCTATTCCAAAAGAGATTCCGAACCAAGTTCGGAATGACAGGGGGAAAAGGGGGCTTCACTAAAGACAGGAATGATAAATTATAAATTGTAAATGATAAATTGTAAATGATAAATTGTAAATGATAAATTGTAAATGATAAATTGTAAATTATAAATTGTAAATTATAAATTGTAAATTATAACTAAAGTCCTAAAGGAAGGCGGGAAGGCAAGACTAACTAAAGTCAGGGAGAACTTTGGGAACAGGGTAGCGGGAAAAAATCCTTTTTTCTCTTTGTTCGCAAAGAGATTCCGAACCAAGTTCGAAATGACAGGGGAAGAAATTGTGAAAAATATATTAAACTTTATTAAAATCTTTTTGTTTTTTGTAGTATCACAGAAAATAAACATAATGAATGAAAGATTTTAATACTACTTTTCCGAATAATACAAATCACAACGGATTATTTTGCACATGCTGTGATACCAAATTCAATGAGTTTTCTCTTTCTAAAAAGAAAATCGATATAAAGGAACTTAAGAAGAGAGCGTGTAAATGCTACGAAACCGGAAAAGCAGAAGGCGAGCTCTGCGGAAAAGTTTTCATTGTGGATTTTTTTAATTACGAGTTTATTTTCGAAGCGGAAGAATGATTCAACGATAATCGCATAAAATCCTTCCATAATGTAGTTGTTTTTTACTATCAAATAAAAAATTAAAATTTTATTTTAATAAAAATTAAAATTAATAAAGTATGAAAAAATATATTTTTCTCATCGCATTTATTTCCCTCCCCTGCCTTTTATTCGGGCAGATTAATTTCGACGATTACTTTACTGAAGGAACGTTGAGATTCGACTACATCCGCGCAGGTAATTCAGAAGGAAATAATATTTTCTTCGAACAGTTGAAAAAAGAACCTCACTGGGCAGGCAATAAAAAAAATATTATTGATAAATTCAATTACGGTCATTATAAATATCTTGTGTATGATGCAGAATCGAATCAACTGATTTTTTCGAGAGGTTATAATTCACTTTTCGATGAATGGCAAAGTACCGCAGAAGCAAAATCTCTGAACAGAAGTTTTTACGAAACGGTCATTATGCCTTATCCCAAAAATAAAATACGACTTGAACTTTTTCAAAGAAACAGAGACGGAAATTTTTCCAAACAGTTTGAACTCATAATTGACCCGAAAGATTATAGAATTAAATCCGGGAAACTTCCGAACTATGAAACAAAACAGATTGTAAACAGCGGTGAATCTCAGAATAAAGTAGACATAGTATTCCTTCCGGACGGATATACAAAAGACGAGATGGAAAAATTCGAAAACGATGCAGTTAGATTTGCGGGATATTTTCTCGACTGCTCACCGTTTAAAGAAAATAAAGACAAATTCAATTTCTGGATTGTCAAAGCACCTTCGGAGGAATCCGGTGTCGACCTCCCCGGAGAAGGGATATACAAGAATACGATTTTAAATATGACTTTTTATTCTCTCGATGTGGAAAGGTATCTTATGACACCTGACGTAAAATCTGTAAGAGACCTTGCAGGGACCGTTCCCTATGATAATATCTTAATTATAGCAAACAGTTCAAAATACGGAGGCGGTGCAATTTATAACTATTATACTACTTTTACAAGCGACAATACCGACAATGCACCTTACCTGATTGTACATGAATTCGGACATCACTTCTGCGCCCTCGGCGATGAATATTATACATCGCAGGTTTCTGTCGAAGAATACTATAACCTGAATGTCGAACCATACGAAGCAAACCTGACAACTTTAGTAAATTTTGACAGCAAGTGGAAAGATATGATTGACAAAGACACTCCGATTCCGACACCACCGACAGACGAATATAAAAATAAAGTCGGAGTATTCGAAGGAGGCGGATACGTCGCAAAAGGAGTGTACCGCCCGGTGTTTGACTGTACGATGAAATCGAGAAGTTACAATAATTTTTGCCCTGTATGCACGAAGGCAATCAAAGAGATGATTGACTATTATTGTACAGAATAATTAAGATTGAAATAGTAGAATAATTTAGGTATTTTGTTTGCAGAATCGTGCAATTAGAGAGAGTT
>VGWA01000245.1 GCA_016873795.1 Ignavibacteria bacterium | reverse complement strand
AAACCCGTATTTGCGTCTATCATATCAATACTGTAAAAGTCCGCCGCTGAATTAGAAGAAGGAGATATTACACTCCAGTTTAGCCCCCAGTTAGTTGACCTCAGTATCTGGTCTGGTGTAATCAACAACGCGCTTGAAACCGAAGGAGCACCTACCGCAATCACAAGCCCTGTGGAATAAGAAGCCCATATATCCCTCATGCTTCCCTGTTTTAGATACTGACTGTGCGTAACTTTAGTTGTTCCGAGTGTCTGATGAATTGAACCTCTCACTCCGACTGTTACCATAGTATCTCCCGTAACAGAAAAATCAGAAGAATAATATGAATTCGCCCACTGAAGTTGAGCTGAAGGAGACATAAAAGGAATTGAATCCCATGACAGACCATAATTCGATGATTTCCAGATATATTTAGAATTTCCGGTCAGATAAACGGCATTGTTTGTATACCTTAAATCAAAATAATGATAATCCTGCGAAAGCATCGTCCCTGCCATATTTTCCCAGTTATATCCTCCGTTTGTTGTATATCTGCATCTTCCCCAATCACCGCACACAAAACCTGTATCCTGATTTATAAAAACAACTTTATATAGATTAACAAGTGTTCCCGAAGCATAATTATTCCACAAATAACCTCCGTTTGTTGTTATACAAACTTCACCTTGTTGATTAAGTACAAGAATTTTATTTTCGTTAAATGCATAAACTTCATAGGGATTTGAGTATGGAGGTGCAGAGCCATATCCCGCATTCCAGTTTAAACCTCCGTCTGTAGTTTTCATCAACCTGTAATTAGTCAATCCGCTTATAACATATCCTGTCAGATTATTTAAAAAATAAATACCCGTAATGTTTGCATTCGCAGGTGCAGGATTTCCGGGCAGGCTGTCAAATGTTATACCTCCATTAGTAGTTCTGAATATCGAACCATAATATCCGACTACTATACCTGTGTTCTGGTCAAAAAACCAGGCATCAAGTAAATTCCCTCTTTGCAGAGGGATATTTGACATTCTCGCAGCATTTGAATTAACTATCCAGTTTACACCTCCGTTTGTCGTCTTAACAAATGTGCCTTTTCCTCCGACAGCATAAATTGTGTTGGCATCCCACATCTTCACCCATCTCAACTCGTTTCCCTGCGGGGACTGATGAAGCCATTTCCAGTCCTGATATAACTGTGCATTCGATTTTATATTCAATAAAAGCAAAAAAAATGTCAGTGAAATTATTAACTTTCTCATATCAGAAATTATTAAATTATTTACCTCTAATATACAAAAACTTTGTAAATATTACACTAACAAAATAAAATTATACTTGAATACCTCTTCCTATCTGATTAAAATCATTCTTTTTGTATCCGAAAATCCGTCAACGGACAACCTATAAAAATATACGCCGGTCGGCATTGATGCAGCATTCCATTCTGCAGTGTATACTCCCTCAGTCTGCCATTGATTCACAAGAGTTGTTACTTCTTTTCCGAGAATATCGAAAATTTTCAATACTACCTGCGAATTTTTAGGCAATGAATATTTTATAACAGTAGACGGATTAAAAGGATTCGGATAATTCTGATATAATAGATATTTATCGGCAATTAAATTTTCCTCTTTTTTTACCGATACAGGGCTGGAATATATTATGTCAAGTGTCCAGTTAAGCAGTGTCCCGGTATTTCCTGCTCTATTATCAAAAACTCTTAGAATCCAATTTCCCTGAAGTTGTGCACCGTTTAGCGCATTCAGCAAAACCTGAGGTCTGAAATATCCTGTAAACGGAGGAACACCCTGAGTTATCGGAACAGACGCAGTATCATGAAACGTCGTATTTGTATAATTCTGTCCGCCGTTTCCGTTAAACTGGCTTACATTAACCACGGTTGAACCTTTTTGCAATGCTATTAATATATCTCCGTCATTAGTATGATTAATATTCAAGTTGAGTTTAACTTCCTGAACAATTCCTGTTTGTTGAATATAGATAGTATCACGGGCAAGTTGATTATCCAGTATCGGAACCTGATTATTTGATGTGTGAGTCATACTGGACAAGACATAATATGTATAAACTTCAGGAGGTGGTGTTGTTCCCGGAGGATTAACTCCGCT
>VGWA01000244.1 GCA_016873795.1 Ignavibacteria bacterium | reverse complement strand
GCCCGTTTCAATGGAAAATATCAGGGAAGTCTCCGAAATATGCAAAAAATATAAACTCCCGTTCTTTATCGATGCATGCAGATTTGCCGAGAATGCATACTTCATTAAGACAAGAGAAAAGGGCTATGAAAATAAAACCATTCTCGAAATTGCAAACGAAATGTTTTCCTATGCCGACGGATGTACTATGAGCGCCAAAAAAGATGCATTTGCCAATATAGGCGGATTCCTTGCAATGAATGACGATAAACTCTATGAAGAATGTAAAAATCTTTTAATCATTACCGAAGGATTTGAAACTTACGGAGGACTTGCCGGAAGAGATATGGATGCTATTGCTCAGGGACTCGAAGAAGTAACGGATGAAAGCTATCTCCATTACAGAATCAGCGTAATGAGATATATCGGCGACAGGCTGCTTGCTAACGATGTCCCGATAATTCAACCTGTGGGCGGACATGCAATTTATATCGATGCAAAAGAATTTCTTCCTGATATCCCGCAGGAACAATATCCCGCTCATTCGCTCGTAATCGAAATGTATAAAAAAGGCGGGATCAGAGCCGTGGAAATCGGCAGCGTTATGTTCGGAAAATATGACGAAAAAGGAAAACTTATTCCCGCTGATATGGAACTCGTGCGGCTTGCAATACCAAGAAGAGTCTATACTCAAAGCCATATGGACTTTGTCATTGAAGTTCTGCAGAACATCAGCAAAAACAAAAAAAATATATGCGGTATGAAAATCGTCGAAGAGCCCAAATTCCTCAGACATTTCACCGCAAAATTCGAACCGGTAAAATAAAACATTTTTAAAACAAAATTTTAAAATGCTATGACAAAAAAATTAATCATAATTATATTGATTTCTTTTGTTTTATGCGGCTGCAAGCAGGAAGAAAAAACTATTCCGGAAAAAAAAGAAGAACAGACAGTAAGACCTGAAAGAAAGGATACAATCAATATGGAAATAAAAAGTTCGGCATTCGAAAACGAAGGAATGATTCCTTCCGAATATACCTGCGACGGAAAAAACATTTCTCCTCAGTTTAAATGGGAAAATATTCCCGACCACACAAAAAGTCTGGCGCTCATCTGCGATGACCCGGACGCTCCGGCAGGGGATTGGGTGCACTGGGTTATTTTTAATATTCCCCCTGACGTAACGGAACTCGAAGAAAATATCCCTCCCGGCAAAGAATTAAAAAATGGTACCGTTCAGGGACTTAATGATTTCCGCAAAAACGGATACGGCGGTCCCTGCCCTCCGTCGGGTACTCATCGTTATTACTTCAAACTCTTCGCTCTCGATATAATGCTTGCTCCTGATGCGAATGCAAAAAAATCTGACCTGCTCGATGCTATGCAGGGGCATATACTTGCACAGGCTCAGATTATGGGTAAATATAAAAGACAATAAAATTGAACAGGGCATATTTTCGCTTTTACGAGGAACTGAACGACTTTCTGCCGCCGGAAAAAAGAAAACAAACCTTCGAATATTATTTCGAACTGAACCCGTCCGTCAAAGACGCCGTAGAAGCCATCGGTGTTCCTCATACGGAAATCGATTTGATTATCGCTAACGGAAAATCCGTTTCATTCGATTACTTAATCTCCGATAACGATTATATTTCTGTCTATCCAGTCTTCGAAAGTCTCGATATTTCGGATATTATTCACCTGAGAGAAAAACCTCTAAGGGAATGCAAATTCATTGCCGACTCGCATCTCGGAAAACTTGCAAGATACCTGAGAATTTTTGGTTTTGATACAATCTATGAAAAAAAAATCGGAGCGGAAAAAATTATCGGGATCGCTCTGAAAGGAAAAAGAACAATCCTGACCCGGAGTGTTTCATTATTAAAAAATAAGAAAATCACACACGGTTATTTTATCCGCTCCGAAAATCCAATCGAACAAATCAAACAGGTAATCAGGCAGTCCGACCTGTATAAACTCATTAATCCGTTTACTATATGTCCTGTATGCAACGGTCAGCTAATCGAAATACAAAAAAGTGAAATCATAAACATAATTCCTGCCCAAACCGCCCTGCATCATAACCAATTCAAAAAATGCAAATCCTGCCAAAAAATTTACTGGCAAGGCTCCCACTGCAGCAAAATAAAC
>VGWA01000243.1 GCA_016873795.1 Ignavibacteria bacterium | reverse complement strand
TGCTATCCCGAGTGCCTGCGCTGCTATTCCTATCCTGCCGCCGTTTAACGCGTCCATCGCGATTTTAAATCCCTCGCCTTCGTTTCCTAACAGATTTTCTTTTGGCACTTTTACGCTGTTTAGTCCGAGTGAACATGTGTCGGAACTCCTGATTCCCATTTTATCCTCCTTTTTACCGATTTCAAGACCTTTAGAGTTCCTGTCGACTATGAATGTGGATATACCTTTATAACTTTTTGATTTATCGGTTACTGCCTGAATGATGTAGACTTCTGACTTTGTACCGTTTGTAATCCAGTTTTTAATTCCGTTAAGAATGTAATTGTCGCCATCCCTTTCCGCTGTCGTCTTCTGCTGCGTTGCGTCGCTGCCTGCCTCCGGCTCTGATAGACAAAAAGAACCTATCATTTTTCCTGAAGCAATATTTTTGAGATATTTTTCTTTTTGGTAATCGTTACCCCATTCGTTTAAGACATGGCATACAAGACTGTTTATTACCGACATAATTACTCCGACTGATGCGTCAACCTTGGAAACTTCTTCGATTGCTGTTACATAACTTATCGTATCTAACTCTGAACCGCCCCATTCTGCCGGAACCATCATGCCCATAAAACCTAATTCGCCTAATTTCTTGATTATTTGTTCCGGAAATTCTCCGTTAATGTCTCTTTCTGTACTCGAAGGAGCAATTTCATTTTTTGAAAAATTTCTTATTGTTTCTCTGATGTAATTTTGCTCTTCTGTAAATTCAAAATTCATAAGCTGAATAAGATAAATTTATTTTATTGTATAATCGTAAAATCCTTTTCCGGTCTTTCGTCCGAGATTTCCCGATGCTACCATTTTTTTTAATAACGGACACGGTCTGTATTTTGTATCTCCTAAACCTTCGTGTATTACATTCATGATTGAAAGACAAACGTCAAGCCCTATCATGTCTGCAAGTGCTAAAGGTCCAATCGGATGATTCATTCCGAGCTTCATTACGGTATCTACCGCTTCCGGATTGGCTACTCCTTCCATAACACAATATATTGCCTCGTTAATCATCGGCATTAATATTCTGTTAGATACAAATCCCGGGTAATCCTGAACTTCGACCGGAGTCTTCCCGATACTTTCAGATAATGATTTTACCGTTTCAAATGTTTCGTTTGAAGTAGAATATCCTCTTATTACTTCTACAAGCTGCATTATCGGTACCGGATTCATAAAGTGCATACCTATTACTTTATCATGCCTTTTTACGTTTCTTGCTAAGTCCGTTACGGAAATAGATGATGTATTTGTTGATAATATTACTTCCGGCTTGCATATATTATCGAGTTTTGTGAAAATATCCTTTTTAATTTCAACACTTTCTGTCGCTGCTTCAATCACAAAATCAGCGTCTTTTATTGTGTTTATATCTGTGGTGATAGTTATATGTTTTAATATTTTTTCTTTCTTTTCGCCTGCTATGGTACCTTTCTTTATTTGCCTGTCAATATTTAACGAAATTGTATCTATTGCTTTACGCAGATAATTCATATTAATATCATACAATATCACCTGATAATTATACTGTGAAAATATATGAGCTATTCCGTTACCCATTGTACCTGAACCAACGACTGCTATCTTCTTTATATTCATATTAGTTACGTTAATTAGTTTATGCTATTTCTATTATAACTGCACTGGCTTCGCCGCCGCCTATGCATAATGTAGCGAGCCCTCTCTTTAATTTTCTTTGTTTCAATGCATATATTAAGGTTGTTAGAATTCTTGCACCGCTTGCACCGACAGGATGGCCTAATGCTACCGCACCCCCGTTTACGTTCAGCTTTTCTGTCGGTAAACCGGTTAGTTTGACTGTGGCTAAAGCTACTACTGAAAATGCTTCGTTTACTTCGAATAAATCGATGTCGTTCATTGTAAGTCCTGACTTTTTCAGTATTTTTTGTATTGCATACGCGGGTGCTGTCGTAAACCATTCCGGTTGTTGTGCGTATGTTAATTGTGAAATAATTCTTGCAAGTGGTGTGATTTGCAGTTCTTTCGATTTTTCTTCCGACATTATTATCAGTGCCGATGCACCGTCGTTTATCTTTGATGCGTTGAATGCCGTTACTGTTCCGCTGTTTTCGAATGCCGG
>VGWA01000242.1 GCA_016873795.1 Ignavibacteria bacterium | reverse complement strand
CGACAAAGAGCATTTTTTTGCCTTCGGCAGCAATTTTTGTTACCGAGTTACAGGCTTCTTCCAGCATTTGCAATGTTTTCTTTAAATCAATAATGTGAACACCGTTCCTTTCCATAAAAATGTATCTTTTCATTTTTGGATCCCATCTTCTTGTCAGATGACCGAAATGAGCACCTGCAAGCAGTAAGTCTTCAATTTGTACATTGAACATTATTTTTCTCCTTACGAATTTTTGGCAAGCCGGTTTTACCCTTTTTTCCCGGCAGGATACCGGAGTTTTTGCGAAGTGCGGTAAAAGTGGCTTTTGTTATTACTTCTATTTTCTTCATCTTTTATTCTACATTCCGTTAATTACAGAACACGGGTAAAATAAAATCCGAAAATATGTTTTTTTAAAAAAATTTTATCTCTTCGAAAATTGGAAACGTTTTCTTGCTTTCGGGTGCCCGTATTTTTTTCTTTCCACCATACGGGGATCTCTTGTCAGCAAACCGTTTTCTCTTAAAACTTTTCTGAATTCTTCGTTTATTGCGACCAGACTTCTTGCAATGCCGAGTTTAATTGCACCAATCTGCCCGCTGACGCCTCCTCCGTTAACATTTATCGACACATCATATTTTCCCAGTGTATCGGTTACCTTCAAGGGTGTAATAATTTCCTGAATTTTTGATTCGGACTTCAGGTAATCTATTCCTTCTTTTTTATTAATTGTAATCTTTCCGCTTCCATCGTTAAGAAGCACTCTTGCTACCGATGTTTTTCGTCTTCCTGTTTTAATATTTGATATCTTTTGCATTTAAAAATTTTCTGTTTTTAAATATTTAACACTTCAGGTTTTTGAGCATTATGCGGATGATTTGTTCCGCAGTAAACTTTTAATTTATGCTTCAGTTTTCTTCCTAATATTGTTTTTGGCAGCATTCTGCCGACTGCCAGTTCAATAACTTTTTCAGGGTGTTTTTTAATCATTTCATTAAATGTTCTGACTTTCTGACCTCCGGGATATCCGGAATGTGTGATATATTCCTTCAAATCCGCTCTTTTTCCCGTAAGTTTTACTTTTTCGGCATTAATAACGATTATCCAGTCTCCCGTATCCGTATTCGGAGTGAATTTCGGATTATGTTTGCCTCTTATGCGTTTTGCTATTTCGCTTGCGAGTCTTCCGAGTACTTTATTTTCTGCATCAATAATATACCATTTTTGCGGAATTTCTTCTTTTTTTGCAAATTTTGTAATACGCAGATTTTTACTGATTGATTTTTTCATATTTTTTCAAAAACAAAAGATAAAAATATTATTATTTATTTAAAAAATCAATGTAATAAATATATCATTTAAAGCCGATTTTCTTCAGGGATTTTCAGAAAATATAATAATAATACTGCAACATTACGATTAATTCATCGTACAATTAAAAAAATTAACCTTGTATTTCATTTTTTCACTTGTTTATGAAATTCATTATTTATATTTTCGAAACTAAAAAAACTAAATTAGTTTCCAATGAGTAAAACCATGAAAGTAAAAGAAAAGGAAAAAATTCTTGAATTTGCCACAAAAAAATTTTTAAAAGAGGGGTTTCATAAGACAACAATGGACAGCATCTCCTCGGAAATACATATGAGTAAAAAGACTATTTATAAATACTTCCCGACAAAGGAAAGACTTATTGAATCAATCATCGATAACACACAGAAAGAAAACAGAATATTCATCAATAAAATTGTAAGTTCAAAAGATAATTTCATAAAGGTATTGATTTCATTACTCGTATTTTACCAAAAAGACATCAGCAGAACGGGAGAAAACTGGATAAAAGATTTAAAAATTCACATGCCGCACCTTTGGAATAAAGTACAGAACTTCAACAATACAATTATCATTCCTGCTATAGAAAAATTCATAAAAAAAGGAAAAAAAGAAAAATATATAAGAAACATACCCACCCCGATAATAATAAAAACGACAGAATCCATAATCGAAACAATTTGCGACACGGAATTTGCAATTAACAATAAACTTTCCATACAGGATATATTTCATCACAATATCGATGTCCTTTTGAACGGTTTACTGACTCAGAAAGTAAAACTTGAATCCAATAACAGTAATAAATATTTATCTTTTTAAAAAACATGATAAAGAAATTTTTTATTTTA
>VGWA01000241.1 GCA_016873795.1 Ignavibacteria bacterium | reverse complement strand
CGTTTCTTTCGACTCTTTCAATTTCTTTTTTTTGGTTGACTTTCTTCGTTCTTTTCTTGCTTTCTCTTTTTCAAGTTTTTCTTTGTATTGTTCCGTGAATTTCTGCATCTCTTCGTTGATTTTTTCTTCACTGTATCCTTTGTTTATCATACTGATTTTTAACAATATTCCGTTCCTTTTCATTAAACTTCTGACTGTTTCCGTTGGCTTTGCTCCGTTTTTGAGCCACTTGATTACTTTGTCTTCCTTGAACGATATTTCCATTGGGTTTGTGTTGGGATTGTAAAATCCGACTGCCTCTATATATCGCCCGTCTCTCGGCGACTTGGAATCTGCAGCAACCACTTTATATATAGGCGCTTTCTTTTTGCCCATCCTTCTTAATCTGAGTTTTACCAATTTTTTTTATATCTCCTTATTTTGTTTAATTAATTTGTCTTGAATTGTCCGGGAAAATTTTTCTGGAAATCGAATTTCTTCATCATGTTGAACATCTTGTTCTTGTTGAAACTTTTCATCATCTTTTGCATTTCCTGAAACTGCTTTAATAGTTTGTTTACATCCTGTATTGTCGTGCCGCTTCCGTTTGCTATTCGCCTGCGACGCATGCCGTTTATTATATGAGGATTCTCCCTTTCTCTGTTTGTCATGGATAAAATTATTGCCTCTATCTTTACGAAAATCTTGTCGTCAACCTCTCTGCCTTTTAATGCGGAACTTACTCCGGGAATCATTCCGAGTATGTTTGAAATGGATCCCATCTTTTTAATCTGATTAATCTGTGATAAAAAATCATTGAAATCGAATTTGTTCTTCCTTATCTTTTCCTCCAGTTTTTGTGCCTCATCTGTATCGTATTCCTTCTGTGCCTTCTCTACAAAAGATACTATGTCGCCTTTACCGAGAATCCTTGATGCCATTCTGTCCGGATAAAACGGCTCGATTGCATCAAGCTTCTCTCCTATACTTACGAATTTTATCGGTATGTCTACTACCGCCCTGATTGATAAAGCTGCACCGCCCCTCGTATCACCGTCAAGCTTTGTTAGAACTACACTTTCGTAACTTAGCTTCTCGTAAAACTTTTTCGCTGTGTTTACTGCATCCTGTCCGGTCATTGAATCTACAACAAACATTGTCTCCGCAGGCTTTACGGCATCTTTGATTTTTGTTACTTCGTTCATCATTACTTCGTCTATAGCAAGTCTGCCTGCAGTGTCGAATATCAGCGTATCCTTCGTATTCTGGCGGCAAAATTCTATTGATCTTCTTGCTATCTTAAGGGGGTCATTCTCACTGTCAATAGAAAAAACCGGTATGTTTATCTCATTTCCTAATATTTTTAACTGCTCTACTGCAGCCGGTCGGTAAATATCACAGGCTGCTATTGCGGGATTTCTTCCCTTCGATTTTAAATGCTTCGCTAATTTTGCACAAAAAGTAGTCTTACCCGAACCCTGTAAACCTACAATTAGTATTGAAGATGGAATTTCTGTCGAAAAGTTTATATCGGTCTTTTTTGAACCCATCAGATTTATGAGTTCGTCATTTATTATCTTTATGATTAATTGTCCCGGAGTTATGCTGTTCAGAACATTTTGTCCGAGAGATTTTATCTTTACCTGCTCGATGAACTTGCCTGCTACTTTGTAATTGACATCCGCGTCAAATAAAACACGACGGACTTCCCTTAAAGATTCTTCTACGTTTTTTTCCGTTATCTTGCCCTGTCCGCGTATTTTTTTTAGTACGACTTCAAGTTTATTTGTAAGTTCTTCGAACATTAAAGTAAAATGCTGTTTATAAACTTACAAAATACTAATATTATTATATTTTTTCAAGGAATTATATAAAACTCCTGTTTTGACTTTTTTAAAATGATATTCTTTCCGCTTTTCTTGCCGTTTTTATATAATTTGCTTACTCTTTTTAATTGCATATATATGGCAGTATACCCGATTTTGATAATTATTTTACCTGATTTCACTGCTGTCCAAAATAAAAATGGAACTTGAATAAAACATAAAAAACAATCGATTTTGGACAGATTTTTCGTTAAATAGAGGATATTTTAAAACAAACCCCCCTTATTATTTTTGGAGTTTAAAATATTTTTAGCTGTATTTCTTCAATTTCCTTGCCTGGAGGCTTAAAAGGTTCATTTAACCATTGTTCTAAACTAATTTTGACAAACAAATTAAAT
>VGWA01000240.1 GCA_016873795.1 Ignavibacteria bacterium | reverse complement strand
TTGTCCCGAGTCCTCGGGATTATTTCCCGAAACAGCAATGGAATAAACAGTTCGATTATTCAACGCAGTCTGAGTCCAAGTAACACCGTTATTTGTGGAAAGATAAACACCGTAATTTATTGTACCGGCAAAAATAACTTGTCCCGAGTCCTCAGGATTATTTCCTGATACAGCAAGGGAATGGGACCAATAAGTCAACGCTGTCTGAGTCCAGTTTTGTCCATTATTTGTGGAGAGAAAGACTCCGTTATCTGTCCCAGCAAAAATATTATTTCCCGAAACAGCAAAGGAATAAACAGATACACCGCCAATAAATTCATACTGCACCCATTGGCATATACAATTATCAATGTACAATGTGCAATGTAAAATTAAAAAAACAACGATTGTATAGATAAGTTTTTTCATAATTTTTTAATTTTAAAGTTTAAAAAATTACTTTAATACCATTTTGCAGTATAATCGGATTAATTCATAAATAATTATTAATTAGTTTAAGTATATAATGTTTTTGGTTATATATCTTATCATATTATTTGTATATAGCATACAATCTATTAATATTTTAAAATAAATTAATTTAAATTGAAATAAAATATAAAAAATGAATTAATAATTTTATCAAATCTCAATAAATTAATTTCAGAACATTTAAAAAAAATAAACTAATTCCCAACTGCAAGATGTTTAATTTTTATATGTTAAATATAATAAACGAAAGTCAAAATAGCTCATAGCTCATGGCTGATAGCTCATGGCTCATAGCTGATAGGTCATAAAAAGACGAAAAGATAAATGGTTTGGATTTTAAAATTTATTGGATTATGAATGCAGCCCAAAAGTAAGGTTCGTATTTTTTACTCATTTGTTTTTGGGCTTCTCTGAATGCGGTGTATTTGTCCATTTGTTTATCGAGCCAGTTGGAATAGAATAACTGCATTAGCTCTACTGTTTGCTCGTCAGGGACTTTCCATTTACTCATTATTATAGTCTTTACACCTGCCGTTTTGAATGCTCTCTGCAGTCCGAATACACCTTCCCCGCCTTTTATGTCCCCGAGACCTGTCTCACAAGCTGATAATACGACAAGTTCGACGTTTGATAAGTCCATATTTGATACTTCATAAGCGGTCAGGATGCCATTTTCAACTCCTTCGATTTCACTACCGCCTGTAAATAT
This sequence comes from Ignavibacteria bacterium, assembly GCA_016873795.1. Taxonomy (GTDB): domain Bacteria; phylum Bacteroidota; class Ignavibacteria; order Tepidaquicellales; family Tepidaquicellaceae; genus VGWA01. The sequence goes on along the minus strand of VGWA01000240.1, from coordinate 1,057 downwards.
GCGGTTTGCTCCGGCAAAAACAAGTCCTGAACGGAATAAAGGGTTGTCGGAAAGTCTGAATACCTGTCTTGATTCTGTTATTCCGGATTTTTCGTATTTTTTATCCGGCTCGGGAAAGAAAAACCCGTGAGTGGATATGTGAAGTATTTGAGGGGCTTTATCGAAGTTATGTGTTTTAAATGCTTCTTCTACAGCTTCTTCTCCGGTATATTCCGTAACAGTAAAATTATTTTTCTTTAGTATATCGGTTATGATGTTTGCTTCTTCAAGAGAACCCGGGAGATAATTAAATTTTCCATAACTTATGTTATCCTGAATTATAATACCCCCTTCGGGTATAAATTCTTTTTCATCTATTTCTCCCCTGAATTTTGAGGATGTTGTTAATAATGCTGCAGAATCCAGATCATATTTTATTCCGCCGAATACTACCGCTGTTTTTTGGGATAATTTATTTTGTATATCATCTTTTTTTACGATATCTTTTATGTTTCCCGGATAATTAATATTATATCTGTCAAGCAAAAGTTGATTTCTTGACTTTAGTTCTGAATCAATGAGCGATGAAAATGATACTTTATTCAATATACCGGTTGGAGAGATATATATATTATCCACACCTGCAAGATATTCTTCGAGAGGTTGAAAAATGAGTTTATAGAGTGAATGGTTTTTTTGAGGATTGTTAACATAGCTTTCTTTATCTTCGGATGGGAATATAAAAAATTCTTTTAATTCATCGAGTGTGCAGAGTTTAACAAGAACAGGATTTATATATTCAGGTTTTACTATTAATGCACAATAATATATTGTATCGGTCCATTTCTTGTCATAATATCTAAAATCTATATATTCAATTACTGCATCATTTGGCTTTAATTCTTTTTGAATATCCTGCAGTGTAATATTTTTTTCATCAAGAATTTTTTTGTAGTCATCGGATTTCCGGGAAATTTCTTTTTCAATATCATTTGCTTCATTTTCGAGTTGCGAAAGATTTATACCGCGTTCTTTTTGTTCATCTATTGAGAGACTTGTAGCTTCTGAAATTTGAGAT
>VGWA01000239.1 GCA_016873795.1 Ignavibacteria bacterium | reverse complement strand
ATATAATTTTTCTACGAAAATTGAAAGCCTTATAGATACAGAAACCGATAAATCAATTAACTTCCTCGCGTTTTCTTTTACTCGCTATACAATAGCTAACGAAATGAAAGGGGAATATAACCCGCCGTTCAAAATGGTTAGAGGAGTGTTCGACTATTCGCAGGGTAACGACTCGGCAAGCGTATATATGGAAATGAAAGGTATCGGACCTTATGGCTGGAATCCCCCTGCAAAAGTGTTCCTGGATAATTACAGCGGACTGATGCATAGCAAGTATATAATTATCGATGCTGACTCTGCAAGCAGTAACCCCTTCGTCCAGACCGGCTCGTATAATTATACCAATAGGGGAACATTCGGCAACGACGAAAATGTGCTCGTCGTTTTTGATTCTATAGTAGTCAATCAGTATTATCAGGACTTCGTCAAAAGATTAACCGATGCCGGCGGCTCAATCGGAATTCATAACATTACGGGAAATGTTCCTCTTAAATATGAATTATATCAGAATTATCCGAACCCGTTTAACCCGGCAACTGTAATAAGATTCTCTCTGCCCGTCAATGGTCATGTTAAACTCTCTGTGTACGACATACTCGGCAGGGAAGTGTCCGTGCTGCTCAATCAAAAAATTAATCCTGGAACCTATGAAACCGAATGGAATGCCTCTGAGTACCCGAGCGGCGTCTATTTCTATACACTGAAAACGGATAATTTTTCGCAGACTAAAAAAATGGTTCTGATTAAATAAATAATACTTATGGACTTCGAAAAAGAAAAATTGCTGGATATAAATGCTGTAAAATATCTCAAATCTCTCATCGGAAAAGATGATAAACGGTTTTTTAGTGAATTGATTGAACTGTATAAGGACGAATCTAAACCTGCTTTGATGAAATTAAAAGAAGCATATAAAAAAAACGATGTGAATTTAATAACTGATTGTGCAGGTTCGATAAAAAATTCCGCCCTTAATATCGGCGCAAATAGAGTCGGAAAAATTGCTTCTTATATCGAAAACGCACAGATAAAAAATAATTATAAAGAATTGGGAAAACTGATAAAATTACTCGAAGATACTTTTTATAAATCACTTGAAGAACTTGCTGAATTATGAAATATAAACAAAGAACTCATAACTGCGGAGAATTAAGAATTTCTGACGCAAACAAAAATGTTACACTCAATGGCTGGGTAGCGGGAAAACGCGACCTCGGCGGCATTCTCTTTGTTGACCTTAGAGATAGATACGGCATTACTCAACTCAAAATTAATCAGGAAAATGTACAACTCTGTAATACTGCCTCAAAACTCGGCAATGAATTCGTAATCTCGGCTTCAGGTACCGTTATGGAAAGAGAAAATAAAAATAAAAATATCCCGACTGGTGATGTGGAAATTCTTGTCTCTGAACTGCAGATTCTCAATACTTCCGAAATTCCTCCGTTCGTTATAGAAGATAATGTTAAAGCCTATGAAGACCTTAGACTGAAATATAGATATATGGATATCAGAAGAAGACCGATGCTGAAAAATCTGGAAATAAGAAATAAAGTATATCATATCGTCCGTAATTTCTATCGGAAACATAACTTCATCGAAATCGAAACCCCTGTCTTGATGAAATCTACCCCCGAAGGAGCTCGCGACTTCCTCGTCCCATCCAGAATCCATAAAGGAAAATTTTATGCACTACCGCAGTCCCCCCAAACATATAAACAAATCCTGATGGTGGCGGGACTCGATAGATATGTACAGATATGTAAATGCTTCAGAGACGAAGACTTAAGAGCAGATAGACAACCGGAATTTACTCAAATAGACCTTGAAATGAGCTTTGTTACTCAGAATGATATTTTCAAACTCTCTGAAGACTTGTTTAAAGAAATATGGAAGGAAATTCTCGGTATCGAAATTAATGCCCCGTTTCCTGAATTAAGCTATGACGATGTAATCTGTAGATTTGGAACCGATAAACCCGATTTCAGAATTCAAAACATCTCGGAAATAAAAAATCTTACCGAAATATTCAATAAAACCGAATTTAAATTATTCCAAAGTATAATTAATGATAATGGTTATATATATGGACTTAAAGTAAATTCTATATACGGTAAAAATAATAATCTAATAGAATTTTCGAGAAAAGTCATAGATAATTACACGGAATTCGTTAAAAATCTCGGTTTGTCCGGAATTGTATTTATAAAATGCACTGAAAACGGTGAACTGAATTCTTCAATCTTAAAATATTTAAGCGAATCT
>VGWA01000238.1 GCA_016873795.1 Ignavibacteria bacterium | reverse complement strand
ACAATAACTCCCCTTGGAATATTTTTAAGCGAGGAAAACTCTTCTGAGAAATTACCGTTTATATTAACAACAATATTATCCATTTCCATCCCTGCATAAGCTGGACTCAGGTCAGGGGTAAGGACGGCATTTTTGTCCCGAGAACTCTTGACTTTTGTCGTGATGCTGAGATTCTGGGGAGTAATACCTGAAGGTATACCCTTATAGAAATCTTTGGGGTTTGTGTACCTCCAGTCTTCATCCTTCATTTCAGGAAAGCCAAGCTCTTTAAATCTGGTAATTGCATTATTTCTAATGTTGTGAACTTCAGGATTTTTTATATCTCTTTGTCCCGGGTACCAGGGAAAGGAAATATAAGAGTTATATATTTTTTCTATTATATTTGAGTTAAGATTATCCATTTAACCAAAAATCAAGGCAGACATCCATGGTACCCATTTGGTGCCCTACTTGTTGTTATACATTATTTTTTATTATTTTCTTTTGCCCAATCGTATCCGTACTCTTCGAGATGCAAAGCAAGCTCTTTGTCACCGCTTCTAATAATTTTTCCGTCAAACATTACGTGTACAAAATCAGGAACTATATAATTTAACAATCTTTGATAGTGAGTTATAACAAGAAAAGCATTGTTTTTATTTCTCAGTTTGTTGACTCCCGAGGATACAATTTTCAAGGCATCAATATCAAGTCCGGAGTCTGTTTCGTCCAGTATAGCAAGCTCAGGTTCAAGCATTGCAAGTTGAAAAATCTCATTTCTTTTCTTTTCTCCGCCTGAAAAACCTACATTAACATATCTGGTTGTAAATTCTGATTCAAGCTCAACCAGAGCGGCTTTCTCTTTCATCATTTTAAGAAAATTTACAGAACTAATAGGGTCAAGACCTTTAGATTTTCTTATTTCGTTTACTGCAGTCTTGAGAAAGTTTGCATTAGAAACACCCGGAATTTCTACTGGGTATTGGAAAGCAAGGAACATTCCCTCTCTTGCTCTTTCTTCAGGCGTAAGCTCAAGTAGATTTATTCCTTTGTATAAGACCTCCCCAGAGATTACCTCATACCCTTCTTTTCCTGTCAGCACAGAGGCAAGAGTACTTTTACCTGAACCGTTTGGTCCCATTATTGCGTGTGTTTCGCCCTTTTTGATTTCAAGATTAATGCCTTTTAGAATTTCTTTAATTGTTCTTTCCGACTTATCTGACTTTAGTCCTGAAAATCCGGTATTACTTATATCTGCGATTCCTGCTTTTAAATTTTTTATCTGTAACATTATCTGAATGTCTGTTTTTTATTTAATGTATAATTAATAATGTAAAATGTATAATTCAGTTACCTGACTTTAGTTGAGTTATTAGCCGCTAGCCCGAACGCCGAACATTGAAAACCGATACCTGAATAAGTCATCCTACGCTTCCCTCCAGTGAAATTGCAAGAAGTTTTTGTGCTTCGACGGCAAACTCCATTGGTAATTTATTCAAAACTTCCTTTGCATAACCGTTAACGATTAGAGCTACAGCATCCTCTTCCGATATCCCCCTCTGATTGCAGTAAAACATTATATCTTCTCCGATTTTTGACGTCGTTGCTTCATGCTCAACCGAAGCTGTACTGTTATTAATTTCAAAATAAGGAAACGTATGAGCTCCACATTTATCTCCCATCAAAAGTGAATCGCATTGTGAGTAGTTTCTTGCATTGTCAGCTTTTCTGCTGACTTTGACGAGACCTCGGTAACTGTTATTACTAAAGCCGGCAGAAATTCCCTTTGAAACAATGCGGCTTTTCGTATTTTTTCCGAGATGAATCATTTTTGTACCGGTATCCGCCTGCTGATAATTGTTTGTGAGAGCGACTGAATAAAATTCACCGATCGAATTATTACCTTTAAGAATGCAGGACGGATATTTCCAGGTTATTGAAGAACCGGTTTCAACCTGAGTCCATGAGATTTTTGAATTATCCCCGGCACAAATTCCCCTTTTAGTAACAAAATTGTAGACTCCTCCAATTCCTTTTTCATCTCCCGGATACCAGTTTTGAACCGTGGAGTATTTTATTTCCGCGTTATCCATTGCAATAAGTTCCACTACCGCAGCATGAAGTTGGTTTTCGTCTCGCATTGGAGCAGTGCAGCCCTCCAGGTAACTGACATAGGAATTTTCATCCGCTATGATGAGTGTTCTTTCAAATTGTCCGGTATTTGCCGCATTTATTCTAAAATAAGTTGAGAGCTCCATAGGACATTTAACGCCTTTTGGTATGTAAACAAAAGTTCCGTCGCTGAATACAGCTGAATTTAGAGACGCAAAATAA
>VGWA01000237.1 GCA_016873795.1 Ignavibacteria bacterium | reverse complement strand
GATGAAGAAAAATTAAATATTGCCAAAAATAATTGTTTTAAAAAGGTATTGATGTTTTCATTTTTACCTGCAATATTCATTATCTTCTTTATTATCAGTCTTTTTGAAGACGGTTTGTACAGTGAGATAAAGAAAATTAATTATAGAAAAGACAAAGGTTTTCGTGAATATATATCAAACAGGAATTTTACAAAGAGTTTTTTGCTATTAACCGGTAAAACCGGCGATAAAATCAAAGATACAATATATACCGACAATGATAACTGGCTTGAATTAAGAATAGACCAGCAGATGCTTTATATACACAGCAGAAACGATAGAACTAGGAAGTTTCCAGTTTCGACAGGGAATAAGCATTTAAGTAAATCAGTAGAATCAAAACCGGGTTTATTTGCGATATTTTATAAAAATCGTCATCATATTTCTACTCAATTTAATGCCGCAGATATGTATTATTTTATGGCATTTAATATGGGAATCGGATTCCATTCATTAAACGGTACAGGATATTACGGAAGTTTAGGTGTAGCACCTTCTTCTCACGGTTGTATAAGAATGAGGCATGAAGACGTTGAGAAAGTATTTAACGATTGTCCGGAAGGAACATTAGTTTTGGCACATAACGGACATACATTAAGAATTGTTTCATTCGCTCCCGAAAGTTTCGAAGACACAGTCAAATATGACAAAGAAGAATATAAGCAAATGATTGCCGAGAATCTTCAGAATATTCTCGAGGGTAAGTACTATATCACAGACAGAAAATTTTTCGTTATCGACCCAAAAATTATACCAAAATCGGGCATTTACATAGGTTATGACAGGAAACTGCCGGAAAGACAGAAAAAGCCGTATGTATATTACAGGTTTTTGCTGGAAAGTGATATATTGACAGAAAGGAATCCGATAAATATATCAGTTCAGTCAGAATCAGAACAAAATCAGGAAAACGAAGACATCACATTATCCGATGACCAAAAATCCAATGAAGATGCGAACACATACCGTAAGGAAATAATAAAAAAATATTATGACAATCCAATCGGGATATTACCGTATTACGGACCCGGCAGATAAAAGTAAAAATATTTTAGTGTAATTTTTAAATAATTTTATTTATATTTGATACGCTATATATCAGGAACAAATTAAGAAATATAGAGTTAAAAAAGTAGAAGTAAAAAAAATAAGGAGGCTGTAAGAAGATGACTGCAACAAATAATACAAACACAGGAGCATACATGGAGCCGGTAAACGTAAATATGAAGTACGGGGCTCCGGATTTAAAGAAGAAATACAACAAATATGTAGGTATCGGATTGATAATAGCCCTGATAATACACGTAACATTAATTACTGCATACGGTATCAGCATATTAATCGAGCAAAAAGCCAAAGAACGAGAACAATTCTCAAGAATTGTAGAATTTAAGGAGCTTGATACACCGCCATCGGCTAACGAAGAAGAAAATTTAAATCAGATGGATGTACAGGTACCTCAGGATCAGATAGCCTCCATTCGTGATTTAGGTGCTTTAATACCCGAACCCGTAGCAAGGGAAAAAGCAGATACTACAACAATCAAAGCTTTAAAAGACCTTGAAAACCTTGACGAAAGCAAGCAGGTTGGAAAAGAAAATAAAGAGGGCAGAGACCTTGAGTTAGGAGAAAGAATCCCTGAAAAAATAGAACAAAAAGTTCAGGAAGACACCAAGATAGAAAAAAAGACAGTCGAGAAGACAAAGGTATATCAAACATTCGAGGTTGAACAAGCACCTGTAGCAGTAAATTTAGGCGAAGTAAGAGCTTCAATGAGGTATCCTGAAATTGCTCGTTCCTCAAATATAGAAGGTAAAGTTACGGTAAAAGTACTGGTAAGTGCAAGCGGCTCTGTTGAAAGTGTGGGGGGAATCAGCGGACCTGAAGTGTTTTATAACGAAGTAAGAGATAAAGTTATGAATCTGCAGTTTACCCCGGCAAAACAAAATGGAGTTCCAGTAAAATGCTGGGTAAGTGTTCCGTTCAGTTTTACATTGAAGAAGCAACAGTTTAAGAAGGACGAAGACAAAGAAAAAGAATAACTGTAAAAGATTATTATCATTAGTTTATATTCATCAATAGATAATAATAGTCATTATAAAAAGGCTGTTATTATCTATTGTTTTTATTAAAAGAAAAAACAAAAAAATTGAACGCAAATTTAATAATCAGTATTGTTACAATAATATTTTCATTGGTTGTTGGTGTCTTATTGATTACCGGATACTTTGGAGGTTATATGGGAAACCAGATGAGAATAATTTTCGGAATAATAT
>VGWA01000236.1 GCA_016873795.1 Ignavibacteria bacterium | reverse complement strand
GAAAAATTAGGATGGAAAGCTAAAGCGGATGTCATTAATGACCTGAAAAAAACATATGCGGATTTCTCTGCTGACTATGACAGATATATAAAAAAATCTGTGTAATATATTCTTTCTGTCATCCTGCTTGGATCCTGTCATCCAGCTTCCTCTTGTCATCCTGTTTTTTTTGTCATCCTGAACTCGTTTCAGGATCTCAACTCGTTCTTTTACTCTGTCATCCTGAGTCCTCTTGTCATCCTGTTTTTTATTTTGTCATCCTGAACTCGTTTCAGGATCTCAACTCGTTCTTTTACTCTGTCATCCTGAGTCCTCTTGTCATACTGTTTCTTATTTTGTCATCCTGAACTTGGTTCAGGATCTCAACTCGGTTCAGGATCTCAACGGAGACAAGACACAAAACAGCATAATAACTTTAATTTTTTTACATCACTACACCTGTTAATGAAAAACGGAAAAAAAATCGGAATACTCGTAGTTGCTTATAATGCAGTGTCTACTCTTACTAAAGTACTCGACAGAATACCAAAAAACGTCTATGACGAAATTGACGAAATTGCGGTGTTCGACGATGCAAGCAAAGACGAAACCTATATGGTATCCGTCGGTTATAAGGAAGTAAGAAAATTCGAAAAACTTAATATCTTTCTTAACGAAAAAAATCTCGGCTACGGAGGAAATCAAAAAAGAGGATTTAAATATTTCATCAGTAGAGGGTTCGATGCTGTCGTGCTGCTGCACGGCGACGGACAGTATGCTCCCGAAGTGCTTGCCGAATTGTATAACCCGATTATCGAAGATAATGCGGACGTTGTGCTGGGCTCAAGAATGATGAAAAAATATGGCGGGGCTCTTAAAGGAGGTATGCCTTTCTATAAATTCGTCGGAAATAAAATCCTGTCATCTTACCAGAACTTTACTCTCGGTATGAATTTGACTGAGTTCCATTCGGGATATAGAGCGTACTCCGTATCGGGTTTGAAAAAAATTAATCTGGATAATTGTACCGATGACTTTCATTTCGATACGCAGATTATTATTAAATCTCATCACAATAATCTCAAAATTGTCGAAGTGCCTATTCCTACTTTCTACGGCGGGGAAATTTGCTACGTCAACGGTATGCGGTATGCAAAAGATATTTATAGAACTACTAAAAATTATAAGAAAACTATTAAAGGCAAAAAGAAAGATGACTCTTATAGAGAATATTATGTCAGGTATCCGGTTAAACTTTATCCGTTCTCAAGCCACTACGAGATTCTGAAAATTCTTAATTCGAAAAATAATCTTGATATTCTCGAAATCGGGTACGGAGACGGACTCCTGCTGAAAAATATGAAGTCCGATAATAAAATTGTCTGCTTCGGAATGAATGAAGAAAATGAAAATTCTGAATCCGTTTATAATCGGTATTTTCGTTTTGACCTGCATAGGGGACTGCCGGATTTACCTGAACTGCATAAAAAATTCGATTATATACTCCTGCTCGATATTATTGAACACTTGCTCGGATATCAGAAAATTCTCGAAGATGCTCCGAAATATCTGAATGAAAACGGAATAATTGTTCTCTCGATTCCGAATTTTGTTAATATCTATGTACGGCTTAATTTGCTTATTGGAAGAATTCCTTATACTGATAGGGGATTGTTCGATAAAAACCATATCAGAATATTTAATTACAAAAATGCGAAAAAATTATTGGGTAAATTTAATTATAAAATAGAAAAAATATTTTTTACCCCTATCCCTGTTATTGAAGTACTGCCTAAAAGTCTGAAAAAAAATGTCGGGCTCGTGATGAATTTTATTCTCTTTCTTAAAGCAAAAATTCTGAAAAGATTGTTTACCTATCAGTTTATTTTTTTGTTAAAAAATAAAAATTAAAATATTGGCAAAATCCGGAACGTCACATACGGTAAAAGTTAAAACCCAATATGATTATAAAAGTATTTTTGATAATCTTTGGGTCTGCCTTGGCTTTCTGCTGCTCTTCTGGCTGGTGTTCTTCAGGAAATTGATTTTCGGCGATGCGTTTATATTTGACGATTTCGTTCATCAGTTCTATCCGCAGAAATTTATGATTGCCCACTTTATTTCAAACGGGATATTTCCGTTCTGGAATCCGTATTCGTTCGGAGGAATGCCGTTCTTCGCTCATATCGAAATTGCCGTGCTGTATCCGCTTAACCTGCTTATGACTCTGTTCTATAAAAACGGATACCTGTCACCCCTGCCGGTGCAGATTTCTGTTCTGTTTCACTTCCTGTTCGCATCTTTTGGTGCTTTCTTCCTTGGAAAACAACTTAAATTGA
>VGWA01000235.1 GCA_016873795.1 Ignavibacteria bacterium | reverse complement strand
ATAGGAAATAGGAAATAGGAAATAGGAAATAGAAAATAGAAAATAGAAAATAGGAAATAGCAAATAGTAAATAGAAAATAGCAAATAGGAAATAGGAGATAGGAAAATATATAATATATAGCATATAAATGTAGAATTAAAAATTAATAATTAAAAATTAATAATTAAAAATGAAAAATGAAAAATGAAAAATGAAAAAAATCAGAATTTTTTCGATTATACATTTTACATTTTACATTTTACATTAAAAAAAAGGGTTATCGTTTTTCAACGATAACCCTTTTACTTGTTACGTGTTACTCATCACGCGTTACTCATTACTCATCACGCGTCACTCATTACTCATTACGCATTACTCGTTACTTTATAAGTACCATTTTCTTCACTGCTTTGAAATCGCCGGCTTCTATTCTGTAGAAATACATTCCGCTTGCAAGTCCTGATGCATTGAACTGATATTCATAAGCACCCGGTTCGAAATTATTATTTACAAGCCGTTGTATTTCCCTGCCGGTGATATCATATATTGTTATCTTAACAAATGTACTCTTCGGTACATCGAATCTTATTTTTGTAGTCGGATTGAACGGATTCGGGAAGTTGTCGTACAGTTTGAATTCTTTCGGAATTTCCGCAGTATAATTGTTAATTCCGGTTGTATATACTTTAAACTTCCATTCTTCGGAATTCAATCCAAAACCGGAAACTGTTCCGGCAGCAATTCTCCACCAGTACCATGCATCATTCGGCAGATTTGTTATCATAATCGAATCCACTGCAGAAGTTGTATCCCTTATAATATTACCGAACAACGAATCCGAAGCCACCTGTACTTTATATACAGAAGCAAGATTAACCGGATTCCAGTCGAGTAACACATTCTGAGGTTGATTCAAAGCACCGTTTGAAGGAGCGACAAGCACCGGAACACCGATTAACGGAGCATCATTCATAAGTAATGCTACAGGGGTCAGACCGCCTGTGGGGTTGACAGTATTTGCACCGCTTGGCCATACTCCGTTGCTGTCCGTATTATATGACAGAATATCACCCGTGTACAATGAGCGTTGTTCTACTCTTTGTACTCCGTTTGCATTAACATTGGGGATTACAGTACCCCATCTGCCGTTCTGTCCGTTGACATTAGTTGCATAAAACGCTACGACACTTGCAACAGTTATTCCTTCGCTTTCCAGATATGTCTGTGAAAGGGGTCTTCCTGTTCCGGCGACGTTATCGTATAATGCAACAATGTTCATCGGAATTCCCGTGGATATTCCGTAAATTCCCGTTCCGCAGGTATCAGCCGTATTTGTCGAGAAGTTTATTACTTTTATCGAATCGTTCAAAGCATATCTGCAGACTAATGTTCCGACGGAATCTCCTAAGGTTATAGTCGGAATAATATAATTACCTGCTGTAAATCTTGCATTTGCAGTATTGACATTAGAGAACCACCCTGTATAATTTCCGCTTCCGTCAGTAACAAACTGGCTGTATCCGCCTGCGGTCGTCAGACTGGTCGAAGTCGTGTATCTGTAAACGCTCGAATCAGGTTTAATAAACATCGGATTTCCGGCACCGGCATTTGTCGTATTAAAGTCAGTATACAATGCCGATTGATTATAGAACCTATATGTTTTGTTCGGCTGCAAATTTGTAATCGTTGCTCTGTAAACATATGGCAGTCTCGTTGTACCTCCGCAGGATAAATACTGCGGCAGGATAACGGAATTAAAGTTTATTTGAGTTAACAGAGTCGGGTCATACAGCGTCGTGAAATTCCAGACTGTTGACCATGGACTTGTGCCGACTATATTAGAGGCATCAACTCTCCAGTAATATTTTGTTAAAGGTGAGAGTTTACCTGAGCCGACATTATATATAGTAGCCGGTGCATTAACCGAATCATTGATAACCGTAGTTGCAAACGTCGAATCCAGGGAAACCTGCACGTGATAAACCGAAGCCGAAGAGACGCTGTCCCAATCCAGGGCAGGAGTCAATGAAATACCCGTTGAATTATTAGCAGGACTCAAGAGAACGGGCGCTACAGGAGCCGACATATATTCATCCGCACCGATATCCGGCGGATTATTTCTTGTATTTCCGTCTATATCGTCGGGTACCGATGTAATATAAAATCCCGCATTTCCGACCGGTGACGATTGTGTCGGGTCGATGTGTAAATCTGTCGGACTGATAAATTTCGGGTCGCCCGATACACTATTCGAGTCCTTGCCTGTAGCCGCTTTCCAATCTGCAAGGGTTGTTTTATCTGCACCAAGGTATCCTAATACTCCTGCTATTCCGGAGGCATAATAATCAT
>VGWA01000234.1 GCA_016873795.1 Ignavibacteria bacterium | reverse complement strand
GTTCTTCTTCTCGCATACAGCACCGTCAAGTAATGTAGGTATAGCCGGCGGTGCCGAAATCTGCAAAGTCGGCAATGCTATGGTTCTGCTGCTTAACTACCAGAACTTTGCACTCGGCGGCTATAAACTGAGAGACGTCGGTCCGCAGATTGCACATACTCCTCTTTCAAATACACAAAACCTCACCGGACCGTATGTTGTCAATTGCGTGATTACTCCTGTAGGTGTGGGATTAATGAACGGAGCTACAAAACTTTACTGGTCGAGGGATAATCCGTCGGCGTTCGACAGTATAGCAATGACAAATCCGTCCGGAAATAACTGGACGGGAAATATACCAGGAAACGGGATGGCGGCAACATATAGATATTACATTATGACGATGGATTCACTAAACAGAATCGGTGCATCCGGCTCTTCGTCGAATCCGCATACATTCCTTGCAATCGGAACTGATACGACAAAACCTGTAATTACACATACACCGTTAGGCAATTGCATAAAGGCATCGTGGCCGCCGACAGTAAACGCTTCCGCTACAGATCCGTTTGGAATTGATTCTATGTGGGTAACTTGGAAAAAAGGAGTATCTGGCGCCTTTAATAGATTCAATTTGGCAAAAGGGACAGGTAACAGCTGGTCAGGAGCATTCAATTCGGATTCATCTCAGGTTGCAGTCGGTGATGTAATTTATTATAGAGTTGTAGCAAGAGACGCTTCCGCCCAGCTTAATATGGACTCTACCGCAGAGTATAACTTTTTAATTGATTCTGCAAGTATTATTCCTGATTTGATTTATTATAAATTTTTGAATAATCCGTCTGCAAACACTGTTTTTAATTACGCAATTCCGGGTGTTGGTAATAATCCTGCAACTCTGACATCACTGACTCTGACATCAGGTGGTCAATTTGACAGCTGTCTGTCGGGGACTGCAACTGCAAGCGCTAAAATTACGACGGGATACAACCTGAGCACAGGAACAAGCAGCTTTACAATCAGTATGTGGCTGAATAACCTGCCTACACCTGCATCAACAAGGTATTTATTCGGAGATCTCGGCCATTCATTCCGTTGTTTTGTAGGTGGAGTTGCACCTTCAGGTGGCGCAGTACTCAGGGGAACCGGAGTGACTGATGTACCGATTAATAATATTTTCCCGGGACCAACGGTAATTCATATTGTATATGATTCAGCCATTTCTGCGGTAAAAATATATAAAAATGGAGTTCTCGATAATACCGTATCACAAGCACCATTTAACTTCACTGCAGGAACTGGTTTTACAGTTGGCGGATACAGCTCTTCAGCAGGATTACAAGGTCTGATGGACGAATTCAGATTTTATAAGAGAGCTCTTGATGCCGCAGAAATTTCCCAGACATGGAATCAAAATCTTGGTGTAATTACTGGAGTTACACCGGTTTCTAAAAATATACCGACACAATATTCACTGTCACAAAACTATCCGAATCCTTTCAATCCGATGACAAAGATTAATTTCGCATTGCCGAAACAGGGCTTTGTTACGATGAAGATATACGACGTGCTCGGAAGGGAAGTCAGAACTCTGGTTAACGAAGTTAGAGAAGCAGGGAATTATATTGTTGAATTCAATGCAAGCGAACTTGCAAGCGGAATCTATTTCTACAGGATAGAAGTAAACGGATTCAGCGATGTAAAGAGAATGATGCTGATTAAGTAACGCGTAACGAGTAACAAAAGGGTTATCGTTGAAAAACGCTAACCCTTTTTTTAATGTATATTGATAAATGATAACTGATAATAGAACATTGAAATTTTGCTGTATTACATTACTTTTAAAAGACTTGACTTTTTAAGAAAAGTAAAATAAATTTAAGAACTGCCGGAATTGAATGGATGTATTGGTGGCTGTGATGAACATCGAAACGATTCAATGGAAATTTTTTAAAAAATTAATTATATAAAAGGGACAACTTGTTTACTCACGATGTTTGGATTTATTTCATTATTTTAATTAATTCAAGATACGGAAATAAATAAAAATTTTCTTGCACCGCAGTAACAGGGGTCTCTGTCAGTAATTAATTTCAAAATCCAAAGAAATGATATTGAATAATTTCATCAAAGCTGGAATTTTCACCTACCGCAAGTCATTAATTAATATTTTTTATTAACTTAAAACAAAAAGCTATGAAAAAATTTATCTGGTTCTTTTTTGCGGCTTTACTTATCACCGGAATATTTGTTCAGCAGGCGGATTCGCAGGTATCGGGAACGATAGCGATTCCGAGCGCAAATTATCCGACGATCAGAGTCGCAGTCGATTCTCTTAATGCCTACGGAGTAGGCGCGGGTGG
>VGWA01000233.1 GCA_016873795.1 Ignavibacteria bacterium | reverse complement strand
GGTAATTTTATATTCGATTGAATGTCTGAAATTTTTATTAAGCAAAAAAGTAAAAATAATAGTAGTTGCCTGTAATACTGCGTCGTCGGTTGCAGTAAATTTTTTACAGAAAATCACAAAAATTCCGGTAATCGGAGTAATAGTACCGGGTGCAATGGCATCTATTGAAAAGACAAAGAACAAAAAAATCGGAGTAATAGGAACTCTCGGTACGATCAAAAGCAATGCTTACAAAAAGCAAATAAGAAAATTATCATCTGACGTGGAAGTGCATTCACAGGCATGCAGTTTATTCGTACAACTTGCAGAGGATGGCTGGACAGACAACAGGATTGCAATTTTAACTGCAGATGAATATTTGAAAAATCTCAAGAAAAAAGGAATAGACACTCTCATACTCGGTTGTACTCATTATCCGATACTAAAGAGAACAATAAACAAAGTCTTGAATAACAAAGTAAAGTTAATAGATTCGGGTGAGGAAACGGCGAAGGAAGTAAAGAGAATTATGGAAGAGAGGCATTTACTTAATCCTCAGAAGAAGAAAGGATATCAGAAATTTTTTGTTACGGATTTCCCTAATAATTTCAAGGCAATCAGTGAGCGGTTTCTGGGCGGAAAAATAAAAGAAGTTAAAAAAATCAAATTAGGATAGAGATGACTCAGGAAGAAATTCTGGAAATATTCAAAAAGACGGGTGCGTTACTCGAAGGACATTTTATATTAACATCAGGGTATCACAGTCAGCATTATTTTCAATGTGCAAAAGTACTTCAGTTTCCGGAATACAACGAAAAGTTTTCATCATTAATTGCGGATAAATTCAAAGACAGAAAAATAACGCTTGTTATCTCACCTGCGATAGGCGGAATAGTATTCGGAACAGAAGTGGGACGTCAGTTAAATGCACGCACGATTTTTACCGAACGTGAAAATAACGTAATGACTTTGAGGCGTGGTTTTGAAATTTTTGATACAGACAGAGTATTGATATGCGAAGATGTGATAACAACCGGAGGAAGTGTAAAAGAGATAATAGATATAATAAAGCACAAGACGAAGGCGGAGATAGTAGGAGCAGCATGTATAGTTGACAGGAGCGGCGGGAAAATTAATTTCGACGAAGAATTACATTCGTTAGCAAAATTAGATTTAATAAAATACAAGGAAACTGAAATCCCCGACTGGCTGCAGAAAATCCCGGTAACAAAACCGGGAAGCAGAAAGTAGCAAGACTGTCATTCTGCCTGCCTTGAGGCTTGCCTTAAGGAACTTAGTTCGGGAGTACCCAATTAAACTAATAAGGAATTTTAAATAATTTATTTTATAAAGACAGGTTATTTTTATAATTATACTTAAAAGTAAATTTTTAATCTAATATTTTTGCTTTACAAATAACAGATTTAAATTGTATATAAAATGGTTGATAAACGAATTATAAAATTATTTGACTAATGATTTAAAAACAATACACAGAAAAATTTAAACAATAAAGGAAGACAAGTTAATATTATTATTGCAGTTACAGGTGTATTGATACCGATAAATTATATTTAACCTTAATTTTAATATAGGTAAATTTGTAAAATTTTGTAATTTATAATGTCATTTTTCGATAAGATAGGATTAACGAAATTAAAAGAAGGTCTGACAAAGACAAAGGAAGATTTATTCGGAAAAGTTAACAGACTGATTTATGCAAGAAAAAAAATCGACGATGAATTTCTTGCAGAACTGGAAGAGATATTTCTGACCTCAGATATTGGATACGATACAGCAGTGCATTTAATAGAGAATATAAAAGAACGGGCGAAAACCGACAAGTATGAAGACGAAGAAGAGTTGAACAATCTGATTTTCGATGAGATAAGGAATATATTTTCTCAGACAACATCGGAATTCAAGACATTCGATTTCGAGATTAAAAAGAAACCGTATGTAATAATGATTGTCGGGGTAAACGGAGTAGGAAAGACAACATCAATCGGCAAACTTGCGTATAACTTCAGACAGGCAGGAAAAAAAGTATTAATCGGTTCGGCGGATACATTCAGAGCGGCGGCAAACGAACAACTGGAAATCTGGTCTCAAAGAGCAGGTGTGGATATAATTCAGAATCCACATACTAAAGACCCGGCTTCGGTCGCCTTCGATACCGTGAAAGCGGCAATATCGAGAGATATTGACGTTGTAATAATAGATACTGCAGGAAGACTGCATAATAAAGCTCATTTGATGGAAGAACTGAAAAAAGTCAAACGTGTAATGCAAAAAGTAACTCCGGACATACCCGATGAAATCTTTCTTGTAATAGATGCAACTACCGGACAAAACGGATTAAACCAAGCAAAGGAATTT
>VGWA01000232.1 GCA_016873795.1 Ignavibacteria bacterium | reverse complement strand
AAAACATTTCGTTTGCAATTTCGAGAATGGTTTTATTTTCGTAGCCCTTTTCTCTTGTCTTAATGAAGTATGCATTCTCGGCAAATCTGCATGCATCGATAAAGAACGGGAGTTTATATTTTTTGCATATTTCGGAGACTTCCCTGATATTTTCCATTGAAACGGGCTGCCCGCCTCCGGTATTATTAGTAACTGTAATCATTACGACGGGAATATTTTCGGATCCTTTTTCCTTGATAAATTTTTTCAGTTTATCCGTATCCATATTTCCTTTAAAGGGATGAATAATCGACGGATGTTTTCCTTCTTCGATTACGAGGTCTTCCGCTGAACCGCCGTTGAATTCTATATTTGCACGGGTTGTGTCGAAGTGATTGTTGCTTGGAATATATTTACCTGAAGCAGGACGGTATCTTCCGTCTTTATCAATAACGGATAAAACGTTAGTAAAGAAAATTCTTTCCGCCGCTCTGCCCTGATGAACGGGTATAATATGCGTGAAGCCGAAAATTTTATTGATTGCATTTACAAATTTGTAATAGCTCCGTGCACCCGCATAGGATTCGTCTCCGTCCATCATCGCCGCCCATTGCTTTGCACTCATAGCGGAGGTGCCGCTGTCTGTCAGTAAATCTATCAGTACATCTTCCGCGGGTATTCTGAATGTGTTGTAATACGCATTTTTAAGAATCTGAATTCTTTCTTCTTCGGTAGTTGTTTTTACGTACTCGACCGATTTAATTCTGAAGGGTTCAATTATGGTTTTCATAGAAGTATATTGTTAGTTAATATTATTTTTTGATGTTTCGATGCATACAGTATTTGTTTATCTCGAGACAGAGACTCTCTGCAGTATCCAATCTTTCATAAATTCAAGAAATCCGGGCATAAATTCTTTCGGCAATACTTCGTACTCGCTCATAGAGCCGGTTTTGGCATCCTGAAATGAGTGGTTGCCTGTTTCGAAAACTTTTATTGTAACGTCTTTATTTCCGCCTCTTTCGAGTGCTTCGGTCATCGGTTTCAGATTCTGGTCAACAAGTACCTTAAAATCAAGACCACCGAAGAGAAGCAGAACCGGACATTTTACTTTTTCGAGTGCAGGGACAGGATTATATGTAATGAAAAATTTGAACCATGGAGTTTTTAACTGGCTGATTTCCGCTTCGGTTGTTATCTCTATAAATTTATTTTCATCTTTAATTTTTTTTCTCTCTTCTTCCGGCATTTTTTCAAAACTTTCCTTTTTAGTTTTTATAATCTCTGTTTTCAGTTCTTCCCATCCCGTATCGGTTTTAGCAGCCTGCGTCATTTTTTTCAAGAGCTCAATTTCTTTATTTATTTCCTCTTCCGGAACTTCCTCAGCTTTCAGAATCTGTTTCATCTGCTCGATTATAACTTCTTCTCCCGTTACACCCGTACCCGCCATGCAGATAATAAATGCAATTTCCGGATTTTTTGAAGCGGCAAGCGGCGCCACTATCCCGCCTTCGCTGTGTCCGCAGAGTCCGATTGCCTCCGGATTGATATCTTTTCTCGATTTTAGAAACTGAAATGCCTGCAAGACATCATCGGCAAATTCTTCTGTAGTAGATTCGTCAATTGTTTTGCCTTTTGATTCCCCTACGCCCCTGTCGTCATATCTCAAAACCGCAATACCGTTTCTTGTAAAATAATCTGCAATAATTTGAAAATGTTTGAATCCGAGTATTTCCTCATTTCTGTCCTGAGGACCGCTGCCTGTAATCATAATAACAGCGGGATGTTTACCGGAGTATTCGGGAAGCGTAAGAGTACCGGCTAATTTAACATCTCCGTTATAGAAAACTACTTCCTCTTCGATATAAGGCGGTTTTTCGGTAACTTCCGGTTTAATTACATCCATTGCCCTGCTCAGAAAAAATGTTCCCGATATTCCCGACTGCCTGAAATCTCCCGAAATACTGTCTTTGTAATATTTTCCGTCGAATTCTGCCTTCCCGTTAGGAACATCGAGGATAAATCTGACAATTTTTTTGTCAAATTCGATTTCCGACAGGGTGTAATTCTTTACTGATTGCTGGGGAATATCTATAGAGCCTTCGTATTTATTATCCTCTTTCTGAAAAAAAATAATTATAATAAGTTTCGTTTTTATAACGTCTATGTTACCCCACCATTTTCCGATTATATCATCCTGCGAATAAAGCCCATTTGTACTAATGGAAAAAACAAGAAAGAGTATTAAGAAAAAATATTTTGTTTTCATTTTTTTAAATTTAATAAATTAGTTTTTAAAAACCGTTGAAACGGTTATGTTTCTTAACGTTTATCTTTCCCACGACTAAAGTCGTGGGCTGTAATTAAATCTTTCCAAACTGAAAGTCAAGACGGTTATGTTTTTTAACGTTTATCTTTCCCACGA
>VGWA01000231.1 GCA_016873795.1 Ignavibacteria bacterium | reverse complement strand
ATAGATAATCCATGATGCCGGGAACACCAGCATTCTTGTATCTTCGGAAACTTTTTTTCCTTTTAAGATTTTTGC
Organism: Ignavibacteria bacterium; assembly: GCA_016873795.1. GTDB lineage: Bacteria > Bacteroidota > Ignavibacteria > Tepidaquicellales > Tepidaquicellaceae > VGWA01. The sequence goes on along the minus strand of VGWA01000231.1, from coordinate 2,334 downwards.
AGCTACTTCAATGTCATCCAGTCTGCCGTTTGTGCATGAGCCGATGACAATCTGATTTATTTTAATACCTTTAACTTCATCAACCGGTTTTACATTATCGACGGTATGCGGGCAAGCAATTTGCGGTTTAATTTCAGATGCATCGATTTCAATTACTTCGCTATAGACTGCGTCATCATCGGGCAGCACAAAATTCAAATCTTCTTTAACGCCTGCTTCTCTCAAATATTTTTCCGTAACTCCGTCAGCAGGAACAATTCCGGAAGTAGCACCGGCTTCAACGCTCATATTGCACAATACGAGTCTTCCCGATAGGTTCATATTTTTTACGGTATCTCCATGAAATTCGATAACTTTAAAATTCGCACCCTGAGATGAAATTTTTCCTATCAGATACAGGATTAAATCTTTCGGATACACATTTCTTTTAAAATTTCCATTAACATTAACTTTAATAGTTTCGGGAACTTCGACATTCAATATTTTTCCGAGTGTCCAGACCGCAGCCATTTCAGTAGCACCGATACCAAAAGCAAACGCACCAAAAGCACCATGAGAAGTAGTATGGCTGTCAGTCCCGACAACAACATATCCCGGTTTTATATAACCATACTCCGCGAGGATCTGGTGGCAGATTCCGCCGACATCGGCGCGGATATCGTGAAATTTTTTAATATTATGTTTTCTTACAAATTCCCGGATTTTTTTCTGGTTAGTAGCGGTCTTCGAACTTTCCGCGGGTACTCTATGGTCGAATATAATCGTTATTTTATCAGAATCCCACGGTTTTGCATCCATTCCCGTACCGTTAAAGACATCAAAAAACTGATTAATAACAAGAGCAGCATTTTCATGTGACATAGCAAGGTCGACAGAAGGTTCAAGAACATCACCGGCTTTTACCGATATCTGACCGGTTGCTTTTGCCAAAATTTTTTCTACAACAGTCATTCCCATTTTTAAATTCTCCTATATAATTATTTTATATTTTTAATCTTCAAAAAATTCAGTTCCATATCTATTGATAAAAAATATTTTCCCGTATTCCGTTTCGACGAGTGCGACTCCGCTTTTAAAGCTCTGGGCGTTTTTATAAACGATAGGAATAATTACCTGACCGATTGAATTAATATAACCATATCTGCCCGACAATTTCACGACAGCTATTCCTTCATTAAAATCTTCGGCATTATCGAACATCAAAGGAACGACTTCTTTTCCTTCTTCATTTATAAATCCGTATTTTTTTTTCAATGCAACTTTTGCCAATTTTTCCTTGAATGTAAATACTTCATCATATCCGAAAGGAATTTTTATATTTCCATTTTTATCTATATAGGCATTACTACCGGAAATTTCAACAAAAGCAAGGCCATTACTGAACGGTCCTGCATTTTCGTACCTGAATTTGATTTCAGTTATTCCTTCATCGTTAATAAAACCATAAGCAGTATCATTCATAACACAGGCGAGTCCTTCGCTGAACGGGTAAGCATCGGTAAATACGGCGGGTGAAATTAATTTACCATCATTATCTATATAGCCGAATTTTTCATTAATTTCCACCTTTGCCAAACCTTCTTTAAAGGGACAGGCATCATCGAAAGCAGGTTTAATTTCCAATTCACCTTTATAATTAATATAACCATATTTACCGTTAATTTTCACAGGAGCCAAGCCTTCTGAAAAATTTTTAACATCTTCGAACTTAGGTTCAGCAATTACATTACCCTCATCATCTATAAATCCCTTTTTCATATTCAGAACGACTTCGGCATATCCGTTTATATATTCAGATATCCAGTCATATTTCACAGGAACTATTAATTTATTTTTCTGGTCAATCACCCCCATTTTTTCCGAGCCGGCTACTACAGCCAGTCCCTCGCAGAACGGAAAGACAGCTTCATAAATTGCAGGAATTTTCAACGTTTTGGAAGAGTCTGAAAATCCCCATTTATTTCCTTTTCTAAATGGTATTAATTTTGGATTAAGAGTTTGCGAATATGCATTCAAGCACAGACATAAAATCAACAGACAAAATACAGTTACTACAAAAAATCTTTTTCTTATCATGAAATTTTTAAATAATCTTTTTTGCTTTCAGTTCTTCAATTTCATCGCTTCCGTATCCCAGTTCATTCAGGATTTCGACTGTATGTTGAGACAGAAGCGGAGGAGGCGAATCAACATCCGCATTAGTTTTATCGAATTTTGATGTATAATTAAATACTTTTATTTCACCCACTTCCGAAGCATGAACAGATGCAACAGCATTTCTATGTTTTATTTGCGGTTGGTTCAGGGCATCTTCGAGACTCAATATTTCACCCG
>VGWA01000230.1 GCA_016873795.1 Ignavibacteria bacterium | reverse complement strand
CAGGAATTTGCTCCGACAACTACCATATTATCGAAATATTTTATCTGCCCGTTTTCCTTATAAAATTTAACAGGATAATTAATAGTGTCCCATATATCTACGAGTTCATTTCCTGCCGAAACAACAAATAATACATCTTTGCTCTCTGCATATTTTATTGCGTCTTTTACAGTTTCTGGATTTCGTGAAAAATATTTTCCTGCTGATAAATTGATTATTTTTGCTCCGTTATCAACTGCATATATAATACCGTTTGCTATGTCTTTATCTCTTTCGTCGCCTTCCTGTGGTACAACCCTTAGGCACATAATTTTTGCAAAGGGTGCCTGCCCGACTCCTTCTTTTGTTGAAGCAATTATTCCGGTTACGTGTGTTCCGTGAACATCTCCTTTTGATTTTATATCGTTATTACCGTAACCTTTTTCATCTAATATTTCCGCATTATCTCCTATAACCGAACATACGTCCGAAGTATCATAAAGATATTTTGCTTTCAATATATAATCGTTTTCATATTCGTCAAGTTCTTCTCTGCTGAATCCGAGTATTGATAAAAATAAGTATTGTGACAATAAATTTTTTGCTGCTTCCTGATATTTCCCGGTCAACTGTTTTTCGATTTTTTTTACTTCTTCCTGAGATGTGGGATAGTTGCCTTCTTCCAATATTTTTTCATATTTACGGAATTCATCTGCAGTACCTTGTAAAAAATCCAGTGTGCTTATATCTTCTGATTTCTTGTTGCTGTAATAACTTAAAACTTTAATAAAATACGGGTCGGTTTTCGGAACATTTTCCCTTGTTAATCTGGCTAATTCTCTTGTTACTTCAAGATTCAGGTACCTTGCTTCGCCTAAAAAATTCCATCCGTAGAAGTCATCTATATAACCGTTATTATCGTCATCAACTCCTGGTTGTCCGTTCAATTCTGCTTCATTTTTCCATATATTGTCTTTTAAATACGGATGCTCGATATCAAAACCCGAATCCATCACAGCTACGACGATTTCTTCATGTTTCAGTCCTTCTTCGTTGATTTTTTTATACAGTTTATTTGTGCGTGTACCTTCATATTTATCCGTTTCAGGATCAAGCAGCCCCCAGTTTACTTTAAGAGACGGGTCATAATTCTGAGCCGATAAGGAACTGTAAAGTGTAAAGAGTAAAAATAAGATTACACTTTTGTAAATAATTTGTTTAATCATACTTGTAATAAAATTTTATAAAAATGTCTATTATATGGGTAATAACAAAGTCAAAAGTATATAAGTTTTTTTTATATATTAAATTTTTTTCCCATGTAATTTCTTATTAATATGAATAGATGTAATATTGTGTTAACCGGAGATTTTTAATACTCTTCGTTTATAAATTTGCTTATGCTTTTTGACTTTAGAATTTGTTATTATCTTTTTAGTTTTAAAAAATTCTATACTTCTATGAATATTGAAAAAAAGTACAATCTATACAAAAAACAGGTAGATAAGAAAATAAATTTTTTTCTTGATGAAAGGTTTCCGGCTTCATTATATCAGCCGGTTAAGTATATAATGGAAAGCGGAGGGAAAAGAATCCGTCCGATAATTTTGCTTTTTTCTTGTGAAGCGGTAGGTGGAAATTATAAAAACGCACTTAATGCGGCTGCAGCAGTTGAAATATTGCATAATTTTACACTAATTCACGATGATATTATGGACAACGCACTCAAACGAAGAGGCAGGGATACGGTACATAATAAATGGGATGTTAATACGGCTATTCTGTCCGGTGACGGATTGATCGGATATGCATATAAATTTCTGCTTAATACTAAGTCCGGAAGAATTGTTGAAATAATACATCATTTTAACAGAGCAATCATAGAAGTGTGTGAAGGACAAAGTTATGATAAGGAATATGAAATAAAAACTGATGTCAGTATCGATGAATATATTTTAATGATAAAAAAGAAAACGTCAAAACTTATCGAAATATCCTGTGTTATAGGCGGACTTATCGGAAATGCTGATGAAAAGCAAATCAGGATATTAAAAAATTATTCTTCAAATATCGGCATAGCATTTCAGATACTTGATGATTTACTCGATATAGATTCTGACGAAAAACTCTTCGGAAAAAAGACCGGCGGAGATATAATTGAAAGGAAAAAAACTTATCTGGCTGTGAAGGCACTTGAAGTAGTAAAGAACGGTAAAGAAAGAAAATTACTCAATTCCGTATTTGTTAATAAATCCGTCAAAATAGTAACTGCGGATATTATAGAACAAATTAAAGTGATATATCAAAAAAACGGTGTTTTAGACCTTGCAAGAAAAGAAATCAGAAAATATACCGACATTGCGGAATACAATTTGGCGAAACTTACAAATGAAAACGGAGTTGAAATGTTAAAATGGTTTTCTCAGATGCTTTTAAGCAGGAACTATTAGACA
>VGWA01000229.1 GCA_016873795.1 Ignavibacteria bacterium | reverse complement strand
CGAAGCGGAAGAGACGGGAATTTTAAAACTTGAAAGAGTAAGAACGGGGAAATTAAATTCCGGTGATGTAGGTTATTTGATAGCCGGTATAAAGGACGTCAACGATTCCAAAGTCGGCGACACAATATTCAAAGTAAGCCAGCCGATAGAAGCTCCGATTCCCGGTTTCAAAGACGTAAAGCCGATGGTTTTCAGCGGTATTTATCCGACGCAGACAAACGATTTCGAACTCCTACGTGATTCGCTCGGAAAACTCAAACTCAACGATGCAGCGTTAGTTTACGAGCCCGAATCATCGGTCGCATTAGGGTTCGGATTCAGGTGCGGATTTTTGGGATTACTGCATTTAGAAATAGTACAGCAGAGACTCGAACGAGAATACAATCTTTCAATAATAACCACAGTACCGAACGTCGAATACAAGGTATACACGACAGACGGGAGCTGCATAATAGTAGACAATCCGGCGATAATGCCCGAACCAACCAAGATATTACATATTGAAGAGCCGTATATATCGTCTCAAATAATAACTCCGACCGAATACATAGGAAATTTAATGAAGCTTTCGACAGAGCGGCGCGGAATTTACAAAACAACGAACTACATCGACCAGAAACGCGTAAATTTAATTTTTGAATTTCCTTTATCGGAAATAATATTCGATTTTTACGATAAATTGAAATCTCTTTCGAGAGGTTATGCGTCATTCGATTATGAGTTAATCGATTACCGTCAATCGGATTTAGTAAAACTCGACATACTTTTAAACGGTGAGCCGGTAGATGCATTATCGACCATAATTCACAGCGAAAATGCATACAGCTGGGGAAAAAAACTATGCACAAAGTTAAGGCAATTAATTCCAAGGCAGATGTTCGAAGTAGCAATACAGGCAGCGATAGGTTCGAAAGTTATTTCGAGGGAAACTATAAGTCCGATGCGAAAAAACGTAACGGCAAAATGTTACGGAGGCGACATAACAAGGAAGCGAAAACTGCTCGAGAAACAAAAGGAGGGAAAACGACGTATGAAACAAGTAGGCAGTGTCGAGATACCGCAGGAAGCGTTCATGGCAATTTTGCAGATAGAAAAATAAAAAACAAATAAAAATTAATGAAATCGTCAGTAAAACAAAAAGACAAAAAATCAGATTCAAAGCCAACGTCAAAGGTTTTTTTAAAAAAAGAAACAACAGCGAACGGAAAAAAAGACATACAACAGAAGAAAAAGAAATCCAAAATAAGGGAATACATAGACGCGCTATTATATGCGGCGATTTTTGCTTTCCTGATAAAGATATTTTTATTCGAGGCATACAGGATACCGACCGGATCGATGGAAAACACACTGTTAGTAGGAGATTTCTTACTTGTAACAAAATTCACTTACGGAGCAACGACTCCGAGGAATGTACCTTTTACTGACATAAGGTTACCGTACGGCAAGTTACCGGGTTTCAAGGACCCCAAGAGAGGAGACGTAATAGTTTTTGATTTTCCGGGCGAGAGAGACGAATTAGAATCCCGGGAAGTTCTGAATTACATAAAAAGGTGCGTCGGACTGCCGGGTGATACGATACATGTAATTAACAGGACTTTGTATGTTAACAGCAGAGTATTTCCGAATTCGCCATTTTCAAAATTCATAGGCAATCCGCTTCCGCAAAACGTACCGAATCCGAGAATATTCCCGGCAGGATCAAACTGGAACGAAGATTTTTACGGTCCGATAAGAGTTCCAAAATCAGGAGATATACTGAAGATAGATTCAGCAAACTTTGAAGGATGGAAGATGTTCATTTTAAAAGAAGGTCACAAGGAGGTAAATTTCACTGCGGATAAAAAGTTAATCGTTGACGGGCAGGAATTACAGGGCGGTATGTACACAGTACAAAGAGATTATTTATTCATGATGGGCGACAACAGGAACAACTCGCTTGACAGCAGATTCTGGGGATTTATGCCGATGGAAAATGTGGTCGGTGAAGCATTCATTATTTACTGGTCATGGGACGCAAACATATCGTTTGCAGATTTCTTCAGACTTCTCGGCTCAATCAGGTGGGACAGGTTAGGTACATTGATTAAATAAAAGCAGGTCAGACCAACAAAGTACCCGATACACTTTCGATATTACCAATAAATTTATCATCATAAACAACCTCCGAAATCTTTTCTATTTCATCGCATACAACAGTATCTTCAACGATGCAAGGTACTTTTTTTCTTATAAGTTTATATCCTGCATTAACCGAAAGGGACGGCCGCAATGGTTTATGAAATTCCAGTCCCTGCGAGGCGCACAGGAATTCTATTGCAATAATTTTTTTAACATTTTCGATTACATTCAGACATTTCCTGGCAGCAATTGAGCCCATAGAGTTATGGTCTTCCTGATTAGCGCTGGTAGGGATGGAATCAACCGATGCGGGGTGGCACAAAATTTTATTTTCGCTTACGAGAGAAGCAGCCGTATATTG
>VGWA01000228.1 GCA_016873795.1 Ignavibacteria bacterium | reverse complement strand
CCGGGCAGCTACGAGATGTATCAGAATTATCCGAATCCTTTTAATCCTTCTACAACCATTAAATTTCAAATCTCAGAGTTCAGAAATGTATCTTTGAAAATATATGATGTCTTAGGAAAAGAAATTTCGACGCTTGTAAATGAAAAATTGCAGCCGGGAACTTATCAGGTAACTTTTGACGGGAGCGGATTTCCGAGCGGAGTGTATTTCTGCAGATTGACAGCAGGAAATTTTTCATCGGTCAGAAAAATGGTACTTCTGAAATAAGATTAATAAATAATTAAAATATAAATAATTATGAAAAAAATAATTTTGCTCTTAATACTTTTTTGCCTGTTTGGCGGATTTGCCTACTCTCAGGTTGTGCAAAGTAATTTTCAGAGTGTCCTTGTCCCTCAATATATATGTTCCGGTACATCTACCCGCCTGCCTTATGTTTACAGGGCAACAGTTTCGGGTCTGGAACCGAATACTTATTACCGCTATTACACGCAGGCTTGCAGATATACAGACTTCGGAACTACAAATCCGGGAGCGGGTAATACTATATTAATCGGCGATACGAATTTCCGGTTTACATCCAGTCCGAGTCTGACAAATCAGGCAGGTTATGATTCTCTCCTTACTAATTCATCGGGCAGTTATACCGGATGGTTCGGATTTGCTCATACTGGAAATGCACGGTTCACTGCGGGAAATTATGTTTATCCGACAATAGTGCTCGACAGTATGGGAACAGGCATAACAAAATACAGATTTGCTTTGAATGATTCGATACTTGTATTACAATTTGATAATACTTCAACGAACCTCTCTGCTACGGGAATTTACGGTGTTTCGCTTGCTGTACGTAAAAACATTGTTTCTCTTTATGATAATGTTAACGGAACAGGCAGACCGTTATCGGTTATTTATGTCGAAAATGCAGGTATAAGTTCTTCGGCAATGAGTTCGCTTGTTCAATATTACGTAGACAGTGTAATATCGAGAGACGGAAGATGGGGAAGTATTATACCGAATATACTTCCCACTGGTGTTAGGCGAATTAATTTATATCAGTTAAGTACGGGTGCGTTAATTAATTATAATGTTGACCCTGACGGAATATGGCCCAGCGGTGCAAATACGGTTAACCCGCTTGGAGGTGCTGCGAGTCCAATCCGGCTCGACATTCAGGATGCTCCGCTGTTAACAAAGGAAATAAATGTTGCCGGAACGGATTTTTCTCTTTATCAAAATTATCCGAATCCGTTTAATCCTGCAACTACTATAAGGTTCTCAGTCCCAGGAAAAGGTCATTGCATGCTTTGTGTATATAATATACTCGGTCAGAAAATAGATGTGCTTGTTGACGGATATCTTGAGTCGGGAACTTATAATATCATATTTAACGGTTCGGAGTTAGGTACAGGAGTGTATTTCTATATTTTGAATTTCGAAGGCAGCGACGGAAAATTTTATTCAGATAAGAAAAAGTTGATATTAATCAGATAATTTGTTCCTCATATTTAGTTAAATTAATAAAGTTACTCCGATTTACAGGAGTAACTTTTTTTTTCAAAATTTATAATATACAAAATCCAGCCCACGACTTCAGTCGTGGGAAATAAATGAACGCAGTAATTAACCGTTTTTTAAATACAGCCCACGACTTAAGTCGTGGGAATCTGATAATCAACTAAATTAAACCGTTTCAACGGTTTTTAATAAATTAATTGTTAAAACAAAAATCGATTATTATATTTATAATATACAAAATACAGCCCACGACTTCAGTCGTGGGAATCTGATAATCAATTAAATTTAACCGTTTCAACGGTTTTTAACAATATGTCACATTCATATATAAAAATCTGGATTCATCTTGTATTTAGTACTAAAGACAGAGAACCAATGATATTGGAATCTTTTGAAAAACAACTTCATAACCATATTAAGACTAAATTAATTGAAGAATTTGAATGTTATTTCGAAGAAATCAACGGAACAAAAGACCATATTCATATGTTATTCCAAATTTCACCAAATTTTTCTCTGCAAAATATAATTAAAAACATTAAGGGAGAATCATCTCACTGGATTAATCAAAAAAATTTTCTGAAGAGAAAATTCCTGTGGCAGACAGGATATTCCGCATTTTCTATCAGTGTGGATAAAGTTGAAATTGTTAGGAAATATATACAGGAACAAAAATCACATCATAAGAAGTTGACGTTTTCAGAGGAGTTGGAGAAATTTTTAAAAATTTATGGATTTAAAGATAAATGAAAACCGTTGAAACGGTTAGCAGGAGTTTACAAATATTTTACCCACGGTTAAAACCGCGGGCTGGATATGAGATAAAAACCGTTGAAACGGTTAGCAGGGGTTTATAAATATTTTACCCACGGTTAAAACCGTGGGCTGGATATGAGATGAAAACCGTTGAAACGGTTAGCAGGGGCTAATAAATATTTTACCCACGGTTAAAACCGTGGGCTTGATATGAGATGAAAACCGTT
>VGWA01000227.1 GCA_016873795.1 Ignavibacteria bacterium | reverse complement strand
GAATTTTTCGAAAGGGGTTCTTATTACGGAGTTATGTCTGTTCTGTCGGTATATTTAGTACTGGACATTACAAAAGGAGGACTTGGATTTACTAAAGAAAGCGTAGGAATAATAAAAAGTACAATTACACCGATACTTTATTTTCTTCCTATACTATCGGGTGCATTAGCAGACAAAATCGGTTATAAAAAAGTCTTAATGTTCGCCTTTATCGTAATGAGTATAGGATATACTCTTACGGGGCTTGTAACTTCCTATGCACTTGTTTTCGGAAGTTTGATATTCATGGTTATAGGGGCGGGATGTTTCAAACCGCTGATTTCGGGTACTATTGCCCGCACGACGGACGAATCAAATTCGACTGTCGGATTCGGTATTTTCTACTGGACGATTAATCTCGGTGCTTTTATATTCCCTCTCATACTTGTACCTATTTTAAAAGATATATCATGGTCGTATATATTTTTTATGGCAGCAATCGGGACCGGCTGGCTTCTGATACTGAATATATTTTTATATAAAGAACCAATTGTCAAAGACAACAAGAAGGAATCCAAACTCGCCAAATCCATTTCCGACATTTTTGAAATTCTCTACAGTCCTTTTATTCTCTTATTCGATAAATGCAGTAAATCATTAACCGCACTTATTATTACGATTATAGTATCTGCAGCTTTATTATTTTTTGCAATATTTTTGTTTATATCGTTTGGTTCATCCGTAATGCTGACAATACTTGTAATTACAGGAGTTTTAACGGAAACAATAGCATTAAGAAATTTTTACACGAAGAAAAAAACTTTTTCGGTTTATCTTACATTATTTGTGCTGACGGGTATAATTTTATTTTTATTCACTGGGGATATCGTAAATGCATTAATTCTTATTGTTGTTTTCTTTCTTCCTTCTCTGCCGGCATTTCTCGTTGACGTCGAAGACAAAAGCAAATATACCGACCACTTCAAATTTGTGCTAATGATAGTGATTTATTCGGGTTTCTGGATTTTATACTTCCAGATGTTCGATACTGTCTTATGGTATCTTACAGAATATATGAATATGGCACCGGTGGATAATCTTATAAATTCGGTACTTGGATTATTTATCAGCAATCCGAACTGGAAATTCGATGCCGAGCACGTGACGGTAATAAATGCGGGTACGATAATAGTACTGCAGATTTTAGTCTCCAACATTGTAAAGCACACAAAAGCACTGCCTACTATGATAACCGGCATTGCAATGGGTACAGCAGGAATGGCTATACTGGCAATATCGACACAGGCATGGGTGTTTATGGCAGGGATAATAATTTTCTCAATCGGCGAAATGACAGCACATCCGAAATTCATCAGTTACGTCGGATTGATTGCACCACCCGACAAGAAGGCGTTATATCTCGGATATTCGTTCCTGTACGGAGTGATAGGAAGCGGAATCGGAGGCGTACTTGGTGCATATTCCTACGTAAAATTTGTCGGAGAATGGAATTCGCCCTCGACATTATGGATTATGTTCAGTTTAATCGGTGTACTGACAATAATCGGATTGCTGCTCTACTCGAAATTTCTTGCACCGAAGACTGCAAGCAGTACGCAGAAGGTAATGAAATAAAATTCTAATTATATAAAATAATTTTTTAAAATGGATATATCATTAAAAAACAGATTTCTCGAGAAATGGGAAAAATATTTCGGAGATGCCGAACTGCCGATTACATTTTATTATCACAAGGGCAACGGAGGTGCAGAACAGGCAATTAAATCAAGCGACTGGAGATGTTTTGTATGCGACCTTTCAAAAGTCCGAAACGGAAAATCGCTGTATTTCGACAAGAATTCCCTCCCCTGCGGCGGAGCAAAGAGATATCTCGGCTATGAAAAAAAACTGATGCCGAATTTCGAATATTTCCTGTCATGCGGAATACCGGGTAAGATGGAAGGCGAAAGATACATAAGAACGCCGGAAATGGTAAGACAAATTGTAAAGAATCAATTCGACCTGCCGATTGAGGGGAAGAATCTAATCGCCAAAAGATGGGACAATCTTGACGAAAAAGATGAACCGGAAGTAATTGTATTTTTTGCTAAACCCGACGTACTTTCGGGATTATTTACTCTTGCAAATTACGACCAGATAGAGCCGAACGGTGTTTACTGTCCGTTCGGTGCAGGTTGCAGCTCGATAATACATTATGCATACCGTGAAAAAGATAAGGAAAGACCAAGGGCAGTAATCGGATTGTTTGATGTATCAGCGCGTCCGTGCGTACCGGAAAATGTTTTAACATTTTCTGTACCAATGATTAAATTCGAAAAAATGATTGATTATATGGACGAAAGTTTCTTAATCACTGAATCCTGGAACAAGGTAAGGAAAAGAATTAAGCTTTAAAAATTCCAATCAAAGCGGCTTTCGGAAAATTTCCGTTACTTTTTGTTTATGTTCACTTTTTAAAAGCATTATTATCGCATCCCCCCCTTCGAGCGAAGTACTTCCGCTCGGAATAATATATTCATCATCCC
>VGWA01000226.1 GCA_016873795.1 Ignavibacteria bacterium | reverse complement strand
AAGATATGAAGCCCGGCTCGGCGGGGGAGAACAGAGAATTAAATCTCAACATAGAAAAGGAAAATATACCGCACGCGAAAGAATTGATATGCTGCTCGATGAGGGAAGCTTTGAAGAATTCGATATGTTTGTCTCACACCGGACTATCGATTTCGGACTCGATAAGGAAAGTTATCTGTCCGATGGCGTCGTAACAGGATACGGAACTATCGACGGTAGACTCGTTTATGTTTTCTCTCAGGATTTTACTGTCTTCGGCGGCTCGCTGTCTGAAATGTATGCCGAAAAAATCTGTAAAGTCATGGATATGGCAATGAAAGTCGGCGCCCCGATTATCGGTATTAATGACAGCGGGGGAGCAAGAATACAGGAAGGAGTCAAAAGCCTGGGCGGCTATGCGGAAATTTTTAAGAGAAATGTTCTTGCCTCAGGTGTTATTCCGCAGATTTCAGCCGTCTTTGGTCCGTGTGCAGGCGGAGCTGTGTATTCGCCGGCTCTTACTGACTTCGTCGTTATGTCTAAAAATACAGGCTATATGTTTATTACAGGACCGAAAGTCGTTAAAACTGTTACGGGAGAAGTCGTTACGGAAGAAGAACTCGGAGGCGCATTCGTGCATAGTACGAAATCGGGTGTCGTTCACTTCGTTGCGGACGAGGAAACTGAAGGCATTATGCTTATTCGTAAATTGCTGAGCTATCTGCCGCAGAATAATCTCGAAGATCCACCCCTGTATCCCTGCAAGGATGCCGTCGATAGAGTCGATGATAACTTGAATGAAATTATTCCGGATAGCCCGAATAAACCCTATGATGTTATCGATGTAATCGATTCGGTCGTGGATAACGGGGAATTCCTCGAAGTGCAAAGTAATTATGCTCAGAATATCGTCGTTGGATTTGCTAAAATGAACGGAATGCCCGTCGGCGTGGTCTCAAATCAACCGAACTACCTCGCAGGTGTGCTCGATATTAATGCCTCAAGAAAAGCAGCAAGATTTGTCAGATTCTGCGATGCTTTCAATATACCAATCGTTACGTTCGTGGATGTACCCGGCTATCTCCCCGGTACCGTTCAGGAATACGGCGGAATTATAGTGCACGGGGCTAAATTACTGTATGCGTACGCGGAAGCAACTGTTCCGAAAATTACTATTATCCTTCGAAAAGCCTATGGAGGCGCCTATGACGTTATGGGCTCTAAACATCTTAGAGGCGATATTAACTATGCCTGGCCCACTGCCGAAATTTCGGTTATGGGTCCGAGAGGCGCTATCGAAGTACTCCACTATAAGGAAATTAAAGATATGAAAGATGAAAAAGAAAAAATTAAGTTCATAAATAAAAAAGAACAGGAATATAGAGAAAAGTTTGCCTCTCCGTATGTAGCCGCTAAATATGGATATGTCGATGATGTTATCGAACCGAGAAATACAAGATTCAGAATTATTAGAGCCTTGCAGGCACTGGCAACTAAAAAAGATACTAACCCTCCTAAAAAACATTCTAATTTACCTTTATAAATATGAGAATCTTAAAAAAAACAAGTAAATCTAAATCTTTGGAATCAGGGAAAAAACAAACGGCCGAAATTACAAAAAAAACTCCTGCTAAAATTAATGAAATTAATGCCGTCATTGCAGCTGCGGTCTATCTGACCGCTCAGGAAATTCATGACTCGGAACAGTACGTTCTTACTATAAAACGTATTGACAAAATATATTCTCCATGGAGTTCAAAAATTTACGGATTAAGAAAATCACCAAGATAAAAAAAGGAAAAAAAATTATGAATAAATTTAAGTTTGTAGTTAATAAAAATAAATACGACGTTAATGTTCTGGATTTTACTAACGATATTATGAAAATAGATGTCAACGGTACGGTGTATAATGTGGAAGTGGAAATGCAGGATAAAGCCCTGCAGGTTAAAACACCTACACTTGTCAGACAAAAAAGCGAACCGTCGACCGAAACTCATAAAGCGACAGTCAAAACAAGCACTCCGGGTGTTAAAAAAGGTACAGGACAAATTAAAGCACCCCTTCCGGGTACGATTATTAAAGTATTTGTAAAAGAAGGGGATTATGTCAAAATAGGTACTAACTTACTCACCTGGGAAGCTATGAAAATGGAGAATAACCTCGCAGCCGATAGGGAAGGTACTGTTAAATCTATCAAAGTTAAACCTGGCGACACAGTCCTCGAAGGCGACCCCTTAATTGAAATCGAATAATTTTTGGATTAGTATTGCTAATCCAGCCCACGATTTCTTAACTTTAGTCGTTATCCAGCCCACGACTTCTTAACTTTAGTCGTTATACAGCCCACGACTTCAGTCGTGGGAAATAAATCAATATCCGTCCTAAAACCGTTTCAACGGTTTCCAATTTAAAATACAGCCCACGACTTCAGTCGTGGGATAATGAATTAAGACAATTATCTAACCGTTTTAAAATACAGCCCACGACTTCAGTCGTGGGAAATAAATCAATAACCGTCCTAAAACCGTTTCAACGGTTTTCAATTTAAAATCCAGCCCACGGTTTTAACTGTGGGAAA
>VGWA01000225.1 GCA_016873795.1 Ignavibacteria bacterium | reverse complement strand
ACGCACATAATCAAGCCAGATGTCAACCTTGCCGTACCAGTAAACCCTGTAATCAACCTTGCTTGAATCAAGATTATTTCCTGTTCTGCCATTTGCTAAGTCCGTTGCTAATACAGATAGTTTGTAATTTTCATACGGATCTAACAGATGATGATAATTTTCTAAATATTCACCATTATAATTATTATTAGAATCAAGAAAATTCTTACATTGAATTTCCACTGACTTTATCGTTGTATCCAAAAAGTTAACAATATCAATCCTGACAACAGAAGTATCGCGATTCGCTTTTGCGTAATTGGAATCAATTCTTATTCGGGGTTTTACAAACCATCTATAATTATATCCCTGTTGTTTTAAGTCAGAATATAATCTAATACTGCTCGAGTTTGCTATATTAGTATCTTCTCTTACATCATTAACCTGCTCGCAGTTCTCATATAATCCTTTGACTACATATCCTGCCGTATCTCCCATTTCGATAAAACATCCCCGAACATTTATACCTCCATATTGGTAGTCCACCGTATTTCTCCCTGTCTCACTGTTCATATATCCATAACCGGGACTAATACTGTTCCATTGTCCAACCCATTCTGCCTGATATGTCGAACGCTGTCCGAATGCAGGTCTGAGGATTTTTTCCCTTTCGAATAATATCGAAACTAAAGTCAGGTATGGGTACGGATTCCTGACTTTAGTTTGAGTTATCTCAATCCAGTCGAGAAAGATTGAGTCGGTAAAACTTTGATAGTATTCGAGTGTATCGAAAAATCCTGCATCAAAACTAAAGTCAGGTCTGTAATGCTTGTTTGGACAATGATATATGGTTGGTATCGTAACTAAAGTCAGGTCTATATGAGCACAGTAGTTCTGCATCATATTGTATGATAAACTCCGATAATAACCTTTGTGCAACGATGTTCTCTTATTATAATCAAAAAAGAAGTTTATCGGTCCGAGATAAAATCTGTCTCTCATCCTGTTGACGGATTGTGAATTTATCCCTGTTATTGTTATCAGAATAATTGCAATTATTATGAATATATTCAAAATTAATTTTATCGCTTTCATTTTTGAACCTCCCCTATTTTTATTTTATATATATTAGTTTTTTAGTATCCGAAAAAATCATATCACTGTTCTGATTGTTGCTGCCATACACAAACAAACGGCACATATATACTCCCGATGACAGAGCTGTTTTCCCAAAATCGAGAACTGTTTTATAGTTGCCTGCAGATAAAAACCGGTTATCGTAGACTTTTATCACTTCTTTACCCGATATATCATATATACATAAAGTAACAAATGACGGTTTAGCGATGGAAAATTCTATTGTTGTCTGAGGGTTAAATGGATTGGGGTAATTTTGTTCGAGTCTGAACAGTCGGGGTATTTCTGTTTTTAGCGGATTTATTCCGGATATTATTACCGCACCTCCGCCGTTTGTCGTATGAATATTTGTGCTCCAGCCGGTTAAACTGTCGGTAAAATCCATTCCCGCATATAGACCATAAGGATATGTTGTATCCGGCTGCTGAAATCCCCAGTTGATTCCTCCGTTTGTTGATTTCCAGATTATACCTTTTATTCCCGAATAAAAATTTCTATTTCCGCCGCTGCCGTATATTGTGTCACGATTAATGATATCAAAAAATCTTAAATATTTAATAAGCAGATTATTTCCTGATGGCATTATAACAGTAGTCCAGTTAAAACCGCCGTTTGTTGTTTTCCAGAAATATTCTGCTCCTCCTGCAAACCAACCTGTATTCTCGTCAATAAAATACAATTGTGCACCCGGACCGTGGCTAGATATCCAGAACCAGTTTGTTCCGCTGTTTGTTGTTCGGTACATCTTTAAATCACCTGTTGCCCAGCCGTAATATTCGCCGTTTATTTTTTTACGAAGGAAAAAAATTTCACCCCATCCTACTTCTGTCGTTTGTACCGTTAATGTTACTCCTCCGTCGGTTGTCCGAAATATATAATCCGTAAATCCCAATGCGGCACTTATCCAGCCGGTATCCCTGTTAACAAAGGATAAACTTGTATATATCAGATTACTAATTCCAACGCTGTCCCAGCTATTACCTCTATTATAACTTCTAAAGATTGTTGCTAATCCCCCTGCTTGCTTTACACCACAACCATAAACTGTAGTACTATCAATAATATCCATTCTATAAATATTATAGAATCCTCCAAGCAATACCCAGTTATTTCCTCCGTTTGTTGTTCGGTACACTCTTCCGCCTGTTGCAGTTATTAATCCCGTGTTTGCATCAAAGAATTTTAAAGCATATACGTTCGAAGCATTTACCGGTACATCCTGCTGTATCCATTGCGGAAATGCATCATTAAAAACAAACAACATAATAATAATTACTGTTATAATCCTACCAAATTTTAACCGGGAACTGAAAAATTTACGATAGTCTTCTACAGGCAGAAATTTCTTACCCTTCAGGGTATGCATTTTTATTTTGTTGAAGATATTCATATCTTAAGTCAGGATTTAATTTTTTTCCCAAATTTTTTAAAATTATTAATATAAAAGTTTATTATACTTTCAGGCAGGAAATCTACCTTCTCTATT
>VGWA01000224.1 GCA_016873795.1 Ignavibacteria bacterium | reverse complement strand
AATTTTCAATGATTCCTTGTAACCAGGCCCAAGTATAGATCGATGAATAGGAAACAGTCGAGTCATTAATTCCCACATCATCCTTTGATAATTAATATCTAATTCAAACATTTAATTATTTCTTTTTAATATTTAATCTACTGTTCATCAACCCCGAGTTTTTATCAATCCATTTTATTATTTCTACAGCAGAAAAAAATTCGGATTCCTTGCTTAATTCTTCATAAATTGCTCTTATTAATTTGTAATCACTTTCATAATCCAGAGTTACCCTAAGGTCAGGTCTGTTTAGTTCACCCTTGTATTTAATATGATAAGGTCTGTATTTATTTTTATTTGCTTCTTTGTAAAAAGCGTATGATACATGTTCTCTTTCGAGCTCGTCGGGATTGTTATCATTAATTTCATACAAATCTTCTGCCATATAAACCTGAACGTCAAATCCTGCCGGCATTGAAATCTCCGGTCCTGTATTACTAATTAATTTGTTTTCAGGATATCTTTCTAAAAAAATTTCTATTGCCTCATCAACAATTTTAGGGTCTATCAGTGGACAATCTCCTGTTATTTGTACAAGAATATCTGCATTCGCACTTCTCGCTGCTCCGCAAACACGCTCAAGAACATTATTCTCGCTCCCCCGGAAATACTTAATCCCGATAGACTTACATAGCTCTATGATTACATCATCTTCTTTGTTTATTGTTGTCGCAACAATGATTTCATTTATTAATCTGGATTTAGTCAGACGTTCTATTAATATCTGCAGCAACGGTTTTCCACCTGCTATCATTAATACCTTTCCCGGAAGTCTTGTGCTCGTCATTCTTGCTTCTATTGTTGAAACGATTTTTACAAAATTTTTATTAAGCATTAAAAATCAAAATTTAAAAAATTCTTCTGCAAGAATACTCATTACTAATGTATCATAGTATTTACCATGCATTAAGATGTCTTTTCTTAACAAACCGTCTGTTTTAAATCCTGCTTTTTCATAAGACTTAATAGCTTCCCTGTGTTCCGATATAACTCCAAGATAAATTTTATTCAGATTCAGTTTCGAAAATCCGTGGTCTATAATTAATCTTGTTGCCTCTAACCCGTATCCTTTTCCACGGTGTTCTTTTTCGCCGATAATAATCGAAAACTCGGCTTTCCTGTTTATGTAATCAATATTACTTAAACTTACGACTCCGATGATGTGCTCTGATTCAGCGGGTAATATACCTAACTGTATTTTATTCGCCGAATGTTGTATTTCATTCTTGAAAAAAATTAATTGTTTTTCCTCAGTATTCGGAAAATATCCTTGTTGCATATAATAAGTCGTTTCCCTGTCATTATACCATCTGTACCAGTTCGAATATTGAATATCTTCTTCGGTTAGTATAGATAAACTAACCGTGTTACCTTTTAAAAAAACTTCCGGTTTCTTCATAATACTTCTACTTTAATTATTAAATAATACATATACATATTCGTCATAAAACTTGCCATCAACATACCAATGCTTTTTAAATGTGGATTCTTTATGATAACCTGCTTTTTCAAATGCTTTTGCAGAACCAATATTTTGCTCGTAAATGCCGGCAACGAGTTTATGCATATTTAACGTTGAAAAAGCAAATTTTGAAATAAGTGATATTGCTTCGGAAGCATACCCCTTTCCCCAGCAATCTTTGTCACCGATTACTAAGCTAATATCACCGAATTTATGAATCCAGTTTACAGGTCCCAGTTTTATGTTACCTATATGTTTTTTGTTTTCTTTAAGACAGATTGCCAAAAATATTTCATCCTGTTTTGCGTCCATCCTTTGAACGTATCTCTTTATATTTTCTATTGATTGCGGAATATAACGAGTTTCAAGGTATCGGTTAACTTCAGGATCATTCATCCATCTGTAATAATCTTCATTTACATCTTCAATCCTGACTTCCCGCAGATATATCCTTTCTCCCTCAATGTAGTGTTTATAGTTTGTAACCATGACATTAATTTTTTAATTATTATGTATGTATTCTTATTAAAACTCCCGCATTTTTTATGTGGGACCTTGTTTGCATAGGGTTTTGATCTTTGAAACAAAAAAAAGTACCTGCCGAAACGGCATCGGCTTTTCCGATAAGAAATCCCTCGGAAAAATGCCTTGCAAACCCGCATCCGCCGGAGGATATTACAGGTATGGAAACTGCTTCGGATATCTTTCTTGTTATTTCTAAATCAAGTCCCTCGCAGGTTCCATCCCTGTCTATTGATGTTATTAAAATCTCACCCGCTCCTAATTCCTCCGACTTTACTGCCCAATCTACGGGATTAAGATTGGTCCTTTCTCTTCCGCAATTTATCCAGACAAAATAGTCACCTTTAATTTCTCTTTTATAATCCATACTTACAACTACACATTGCGATCCGTACTTTTCTGATGACTCTGTTATTAACTCCGGATTTCTGACTGCTGCTGTGTTAATGCTTACTTTATCCGCACCGTTGCTTAATAATTCCTTGAAATCCTCAATCCTGTCAACTCCTCCCCCAACAGTAAACGGCATAAATATTTCTTCCGAAGATTTCCTGATTATATCTAAATTAGGTTTTCTTGCTT
>VGWA01000223.1 GCA_016873795.1 Ignavibacteria bacterium | reverse complement strand
CTGATGTTTTGATTTGGTTTCTGTTAAATCTTTCTTCTAATTCTTTTCTCTTCATTGTCGTCTTTCCTTTCACTTATTTTTGTAAAAATAAGCATTTCTCAGACGACAAATGTCGTTATTTTATCAGTACCATTTTCAATACTTTCGTAAACTTTTCCGTATTAAGAGAATAGAAATAAACTCCGCTTGCGAGGTTCGAAGCATTAAATTCTACCGAATTGTATCCTGCTTGTTTATAATCATTTACAAGTGTGGATATTTCCCTGCCGGTAATATCATATATCCTTAAAACAACTTTGCCGTCATAGGGCAATTCGTAATCTATTTTCGTCACGGGATTAAACGGATTTGGATAATTCTGCGATAAATAATATTTCTGCGGTGTTCCGATTTCTACTATACTATTCAATTCGAAATACTGAAAATTCCCGTTATAGTCGATTTGTTTCAGCCGGTATTTATATTTCCCTGACTGCAAATTCCTGTCAACAAAGGAGTAATTTTTAGTTTCATTTGTCGTGCCGCCGCCTTTTACAAATCCGGCATTTAGCCATTCCGAAGTCTGTAATGTGTTTTCTTTTTTCTCGATTTCAAATCCATAATTATTAATTTCATTTGATGTCGTCCAGTAGAGATTCACCGTATTATTCAAAACGTTTGTAATAAAAATAAGTAGCTCGATTGGCATAACATTTTCTTCTCCGCCTGTAAATGTACTAAAACTTTCCAGAGTTGTACCTATGAGTTGATGTGCAATATTATTTACTTTTCCGAGTCCTGTCCATAATGAACCATCAAGTTTCCCAAAATAAATATTTGTTTCTGTCCCTACTACGTCACCATTGTTCGGAACCCCAGCATTATATTGTAATATTATATCATAATTAAGGTTTGATATTCCTTCGGAAGATAAAATCCAATAACGGTTCAAATAATCCGTTATACTTGTATTCCCTGATAATTTGTCATTGATAACATTTACCGTAACATATGAATTATTGAAAGTTGTACCTGTATTAAACATGATTGTTACCGGTGAATATTGTGTGATATTTCTTGTATCACCTATCGGAAAAATATAATCTACATTTGTTTGTGAAACCAATTTGATAAGAGTACCAGTATTTATACCATCATCAAGAATTATCATATTTGAAATTCCTTTAGATTCAGTAATATCACCGTTCACTGTTAGTGTCTTATCTGTAACTAAAAGTAATCCATTCGTCAAAATTAAATTTCCATTTACATTCACAGCACCGCTCATTGTTATCCCAGAAACATTATTAATTATCAAATTATTACAATCATCTAATGCATTACCTGTTACTTGTGCAGAACTACCATTATATTCATAATTTGCTTGTGTGCTAAAAATTCTTGTTCCAGTCACCTGAATGTTACCTGTTGCTCCGGATGTATTAATACCTTGTGCAGAGCCTATTTTCAAAGTAGCACCAGAAGTTAAATTAAAATTTCCTGCTCCAGTTATTAAATAATTTCCGCAATTCAATATCCCATATACAGTCGAGGTAAATCCAGATAAAATACTCACTGTTTTTTCTAATTTAACATTTGCAGAATAATCAATAATTAGATTTTCAAATTCAATATTTCCTGACCCGGATATCACTTGTTCATTAGTTCCAGTAAATTTATGTGTTTGTGTACCTGCATTATAAATAATATTCCCATTTCTTGTGTAATTTCCTTTAAATGTACTTATTCCAGTATTTGTGTATAAAATAGTAACATTAGAACCAAGTAAGAAATTTCCGTTTACTATTAGTGATGTTGTTCCTGTAAATTCACGTTCCCATACCCCCGATGTAGATTCAAAAATTAAATTACCGAATGTTTTTCCTGCTAAACTAACAGCAGGCGTTATTCCAGACCCACCCCTATAAATCCAGTTGCTGTTAACATGTTTTATTGGGAAAAAGTCAACCATTCTGGCTGCTGAACTAGACGTATTATGAATATAAGTACCATTTTCATTTATAATACCTTTTCCATTCATTGGATCTCCTACTAAACCCTGATGAATTAAAGTACCGTTTAAAACAATTTCATCGTCAGGACCATTATTGGTAGATAAAATAATACCCGAATTGACACTTAGCGTTCCATTAATTATTAGCTGGTCAATAGTTAGTGATTCATTAAATATAATCGAAGCATCATTTCTAATTTCAATAGTTCCTTTTGTATAGTCAGGATAAACATTTGTGTTAGTCCAACCAGTTCCGCTCTGATATACCTGCCATATCAAATTATCTGTCCAATTTCCGTTAGCTCCTGTTCTTGTCCTATAATCACCATCATTCTGGCTATAACAATTATGGCAAAATATAATTATGTATAAAATAAAAATTATACTTTTTAGATATGCAGTAATACTCATTTGAAAATAAATTGTATTAAAACACGAACATGAATTTCAAATATCAGGTTAATGTATTATTATTATTTAATATTAATCATATTTTTAAAAAATAAAAAGTAAAAAAATTGTATAAATATTTTGAGTTTATTCACATCTGTCCAAAATAACTTACTAAAGATTATAAAAAAATTCCTGAAAAATTAGATTAAAAACCATATTTTTATATTTTACAAAATAAATATATAT
>VGWA01000222.1 GCA_016873795.1 Ignavibacteria bacterium | reverse complement strand
GACGGCCTGAGACATTCGACAATGTTTACATTTCGTCTTGAACCCGAAGTTATAAGAATAAAAAATGCGGGTAAAAATGCGGTACAAAATAATTGTGAAAGATGCCATAATTATCTTTGGGACTATATTAAATCCTGTAGAAACCTTGAGCTTACAGCAAACACCCGGGAAACCCCCGATTACTATAAAAGATATTGCTGGGACTGTCATATTGAAGTACCACACAGCAGTGTAAGCAGTTTATCATCATTTCCTTATGCGAAAATACCTTACTGAAATTAAGAATAACTAATCAAATATTAAATTACAAATGTTAAACGAAAAGGAATGGCAGATTGAAAAGTTCTTTACAATTCTATAATATGCATCCTATATTCTACATTAATAAAAATAGGAGTATTCCCTGGGTCACTTATTTTAGGATGACAGGATTGGATTATTTCTGACTTTCAGTTAATTCTTTAAAAATCCAGCCCACGGTTTTAACCGAGCCCACGGTTTTAACCGAGCCCACGGTTTTAACCGAGCCCACGGTTTTAACCGAGCCCACGGTTTTAACCGTGGGTTTAAGTTAATTAAAAGATATGATAACCGTTTATAACGGTTTTTAAGCTTTAAGCTTCCTAACTTTATAAAATAAATTAAATATGAAAAAAATATCTGAAGCAGTTAAAGAAAAACCCTGGATAGGATGGGTTTTGTATTTTATTACAATTA
Organism: Ignavibacteria bacterium; assembly: GCA_016873795.1. Taxonomy (GTDB): domain Bacteria; phylum Bacteroidota; class Ignavibacteria; order Tepidaquicellales; family Tepidaquicellaceae; genus VGWA01. The sequence continues at coordinate 1,925 of VGWA01000222.1, read as the reverse complement.
TAGTTGTGTTTTTAATTGGACTTCTGGGAAGTTCGATTATAGAAAGAAGAGTAGAATATACTCAGATTATTCAAACAGTAAAGCCTATTGCAGATTGGGAACCACGCAATGAGGTTTGGGGCGAAAACTATCCCAGAGAGTATGAAACATACCTGAAAACCGGGGACACTAACTTTGCAAGCAAACATGGTGGTTCTGTAATGGTAGATATGCTTGACCGGTATCCCGATCTTGTTATTCTGTGGGCAGGATATGCTTTTTCGAGAGATTATAAACAAGGCAGGGGTCACTATTATGCAGTTAAGGATGTTGTAAATACGCTTCGTACCGGGGTTCCGCAACCTGCAACCTGCTGGACGTGTAAATCAACCGATGTTCCGAGGTTAATTAATCAAATGGGAGTAAATGAGTTTTATAAAAAAACTTGGGCTGAATTATTGAATGAAGTTAAAAATCCAATAGGTTGTCAGGATTGCCATGATCCTAAAACGATGAACCTTCGTATTACAAGACCCGCACTTAAAGAAGCATTTCAAAGACAAGGAAAGGATATTACGCAAGCGACACATCAAGAAATGCGTTTTCTCGTATGTGCTCAGTGCCATGTTGAATATTATTTCAAAGGAAAAGACGAGAAATATTTAACCTTCCCCTGGGATAACGGATTAACAGTGGAAAATATGGAAAGATATTACGACTCACTGGGCTACACCGACTGGATTCATACCATCAGCAAAGCTCCGATGTTAAAAGCACAACATCCTGACTTTGAACTTTACAAATTCGGAATACACGCAGAAAGACAGATTTCTTGTACAGATTGCCACATGCCCTATAAAAGTGAAGGAGGAGTAAAGTTTACTAACCATCATGTCCAAAGCCCATTAAACAACATCTCTAACTCCTGTGCAATATGTCACCGAGAATCTGAAGAAGAACTGAAAAAAAACGTATATGACAGACAGGATAAAATTTTTGAGCTGAGTCATTTGGCAACCACCTCGTTGGTAAAAGCACATTTTGAAGCAAAGATTGCTTGGGAAAAAGGAACCACCGAAGAAGAGATGAAGTCAATCTTGAACTTAATTAGACAAGCACAATGGAGATGGGATTTTGTAGCAGCTTCACACGGCGGGAGTTTTCATGCTCCACTTGAATGCGCAAGAATACTTGGTAATTCGATTTTGAAGGCCGAAGAAGCAAGAACTAAACTTGCTGAACTGCTGAGCAGAAAAGGAGTTCAGCTTCCTGTTCAAATTCCGGATATTGCGACAAAAGAAAAAGCACAGCTATATATTGGCTTAAACATTGACAGCCTTAAAAAAACAAGACCTGACTTTAGTTCTGGCTTTAGCAAGGTTAATAATTAAAAATTAAACTGAAAGTCAGGCAGGTAATTATTTATAACAAAACTTATGAATTGTAAAACAAAACTAATTAAAGCCGAGAAGTCAGGTAATCATAAGCTATCAGTTATCGCATCATTATTATTACTATTATGTAGCTTGATAGGTTTTCTTTTATACCCGCAATGTTCGATTTCACAAGAAAAAAATGACGAGTACCCAAGAGGTAAAATAAGCGGTGTACTTTTTGCTGATTACTTTAATAAAATTGCCGGCGATTCTACAGGAAACCAGTATCAATATTCACAGTTTAAAAAAGGTACTCAAGGATTTGCGGTAAGGAGAGTAAGATTTATTTATGAGCACTTTTTCTCGGAGAACTTTAACAGCGGAATTATTATTGAGGGGAATGATATGACAAAGCTTGACGGCAGAATGAGCATAGTATTTATTCAAGCAAGCCTTGAGTGGAAAAACATAATTCCATATGGAAGTGTTGTAATGGGTTTAATGCCCTCTCCTACTTTTGTCTGGGGATTGTCGGAAAAACTTTACGGTTATCGTTCAATAGAAAAGACA
>VGWA01000221.1 GCA_016873795.1 Ignavibacteria bacterium | reverse complement strand
AAATAATGTCATGTTTACCATAATATATATATTTATTTTGTAAAATATAAAAATATGGTTTTTAATCTAATTTTTCAGGAATTTTTTTATAATCTTTAGTAAGTTATTTTGGACAGATGTGAAGACGAGCAAGAAGAACGTGGAAAAATTTGACTTTAATATTTTTTAAAATATCAGGAATTTTATTTTTAAAGTTTATGACAAAAATTCCGGATAATAATAACGATAATTATCTTTCGGTATACGATACGACATTTATCGTATGCGACGTTGAAACAACCGGACTCTCACCTTATTTGAACAGAATTACAGAAATTGCACTGATAAAAATTAAAGAATGTCAGATTACAGATACTTTTACAACACTTATAAATCCCGAACAGCATATTCCTGCTTTCATAACTTATCTTACGGGAATTACTGATGCAGATGTATTCGATAAACCGGCATTTAATGAAATCTCGGAAAAAATTATAAAATTCTTCGAACCGGAAAACGGAATTTCTCCGGTTTTTGCCGGACATAACGTTTCGTTCGACTATAAGTTCCTCAGAGAATCTTTCAGAAGACTGCCCGAACCGATTGATTTCAATTATAAAACTATCTGCACATGTAAACTCTCTCGAAGATTATTCCGGCAGTTGAAAAGTAAATCTCTATCGAGCGTTTCAAATTACCTGGAAATTAATCAATCCGTAAAACACAGAGCGTATGATGATACTTACGCTACTTCACAGATATTGATAAAACTACTCGAGATACTTCAGGATAAACATGATTTTGAAATCACAAACGACATAATTAAATTTCAAAACACAAAAATATATTCGGGAACAACCGTATCCCCTGCCCTGAAACGGGTAAAAATTAATCTTAAAGATATTCCTGTCTGTCCGGGTGTTTATTATATGAAAAGTTCATCGGGTGAAATATTATATATCGGAAAAGCAAAAAATCTCCGTGATAGAATTTCAACATACTTCAGGCATAACTCCGAACTGCCGGAAAAAATCAGAAAATTACTGAGAAACATATATTATCTTGAATGGGAAAAAACTGCTTCGGAATTATCCGCTTTGATTCTCGAATCACATTTAATCAAAAAGCACAAACCGAGATTCAATACGGCTTCGAAGAGATACAGGAAACATCCTTTCATAAAAATCGATGTTCAGAACAAATATCCTAAAATTCAAAAAGCAAACGAGATAGAAAATGACGGCTCGTATTACTACGGACCTTTTTCAAGCGGGATGACTGTAAACAAACTCCTGAAAGATATTAAAGAAAAATTCTTTGTAAGAAAATGTGAAGATAAAATTTTGAAACCGTCGAAGAAAAATTCGAACTGTATGTATATGGATATAAACGAATGCAAAGCACCCTGTAATTTCAGTATCACACAGGATGATTATTACAACGAAGTAAAAAAAGTACATCAATTCCTTATAAACGAAGGAAAAGTATCAGCCGTTAAGTCCTATAAACTGGAAATGAAAAATCATTCAAAAAAAAATGAGTTCGAAAAAGCAGCGTTTTTAAGGGACAGAATAAAAGACATCGAAAAAGTATTAAGATACCAGAAAGTAATCACTTCAACGATCAACAATAAAAAAATTATCGTGAAATGCGATAACTGCCGATCGAGAGAATTATTTTTCATCCATAACGGAAAACTGATGAAGACTTATACAATCAACAAAGAAGATGAATTCAGCCAGAGAAATATCGTTGAAGAAATCACGGAGATTACCGATTATTTATTTTTTTCATTAAGCAAATACATAAAACACAAATACACACAGCAGGAACTCGATGAAATAAAGGTTATATCCAACTGGCTTGCTTTAAATATGGACAGGAATTCATATCTTGAAATAGACGATACACACAGCAATAAAGATATATTGAATTTTATTTTCAAATAAAAAACCCTGACTGTATAAACAGTCAGGGTAATCATCATTTCCTTAAATTTTTAACAAATTACTTCTTATCGTCCATCACTTCAAAATCCGCATTTTCAACTTTTCCGTCGTCTCCGGGTTTCTGTTCGCCTGACGTACTTTGCTGAGTCTGTTCTCCGCCGGGCTGCTGACTTGAGGTTTGTTGCTGTCTGGTTTGTGAATACATTTGAGTCGACGCTTCATTCCACGCCTGATTATATGAGTACATTGCATTTTTGATTTCGGTAATGTTAGTACCTTTAGACGCTTCTTTGAGCCGGTCGAGTGCAGATTGTATTTTCGACCTTAAATCAGGACTGAGCTTTGTTTCGAATTCTTTCAGTTGTTTTTCTCCCTGAAATACCATAGCATCCGCCTGATTTTTCACATCGATTTCTTCTCTTTTCTTTTTATCTTCCGCCTCGTGCATCTTTGCGTCGTTTTTCATTTTTTCGATTTCCTGTTCGGTCAATCCGGAACTGTGAGTTATTCTTATATCCTGAGATTTACCGGTTCCGAGGTCTTTTGCCGTAACCTGCAGTATTCCATTTGCATCTATATCGAAGGTAACTTCTATTTGCGGTACTCCTCTCGGAGCAGGAGGAATTCCATCGAGATGAAATCTGCCAAGTGTCCGGTTATCAATTGCCAAAGGTCTTTCGCCCTGTAATACGTGTATTTCAACCGAGGGCTGACTGTCA
>VGWA01000220.1 GCA_016873795.1 Ignavibacteria bacterium | reverse complement strand
GCCGGTAGTAAAGGAAGAAATCAGCGAAACTGGTGAAAAAATCATACACGATGCATTTGCGGATATCGAATTACGTTACAGGCAAAGGTATATAGATTTAATAGTAAACGACAATGTAAAGGATACCTTTATCAAGAGAACAAAAATTATTCAGTCAATAAGAAACACACTCGAAAAACACGGATTTTTCGAAGTCGAAACACCAACGCTTCAGACGATATACGGCGGAGCAAATGCAAAACCGTTTATCACACACCATAAAACACTCGGACTGGATTTATATTTAAGAATATCGAACGAACTTTTTCTTAAAAGGTTAATCGTAGGCGGATTTAACAAAGTTTATGAATTCGTAAAAGACTTCAGAAACGAAGGAATAGACCGTACTCATAATCCGGAATTCACACAGGTAGAATGGTATATGGCATACGGAGATTACAACGACAGTATGGACTTGTTCGAAGAAATAGCAGAGCAGGCATGTATAAGCATACACGGAACGACGACGGTAAAGTATCAGGACACCGAATTGAATTTCGGGCGTCCGTGGAAAAGATTAAAAATGACGGATGCAATAAAGCAGAAAACGGGACTGGATGTAAACAATATGAAAAAAGCTGAAATCATAAAATATATGACGGATAACGGAATCGAATTCGACAAGAAAATCAGTTTCAGCAAGGGACTGTTAATCGCCAATCTTTTCGAAGAGACTTGCGAGGAGGATTTAGTTCAGCCGGTATTTATAACAGACCATCCGCTCGATACAACGCCTTTGTGCAAGCCGCTGCGGGAATATACTCAGGAACAATTAGATGCGATGAAGCAAGACCCAGAGAAAGTAATATATGCGGAGCGGTTCGAGCCGTACATTTACAGGTGGGAACTCGGGAATTCATATACGGAGTTAAACGACCCGGTACTGCAAAGAAAACTTTTCGAGGAGCAGGTAGAAAGGGGCAGAGGCGGAGAGGAAGAAACACATCCGATGGATTATGATTTTATCAGGGCAATAGAAACGGGAATGCCACCGACGACGGGAGTAGGACTTGGAGTTGACAGACTCGTTATGCTGCTGACAAATTCACAAAATGTAAGAGACGTAATATTATTTCCGCTAATGAAACCTGTGTGAATTTAAGAAAAGTAAGGGTATGAAAGATTTGCGGTTAAGAATATCGAATACAATAATAATAATATTCGTATTAATTAATTTTTCATACGGGCAGGAGAAGGAATTCCGTGAGCCGCAGAATCTTGACGTAAAAATCTTCAGGGTGTTCAATAATTACCGTACATCATTTCTCGACGTAGCAATTTCGATAACAGACAAATCGCTTTTACCCGTATCTATACTGACTCCCGCAGGATTTTACGCAATTTCATACGCAAATAAAAATCATTACGACGAAAACACGGCGGTTTTATGTTTGCTTTCGGAAGCGACTGGAACAGTCACTACATTGGGACTCAAACATATCTTTAAAAGAAAGAGACCATACCAAACACTCAGCAATGTTTTCTATAACAAACAGAACTCCCCTACAGATGAATATTCGTTTCCTTCGGGACATTCGACAGTTGCTTTTTCCATTGCTACGACATTTACATTGAGGTATCCCGATAAACCTGTTCTGATATCGGGTTTATATTTGTATGCGTTAATAATTTCGTACGGGAGGTTATATATGGGAGTACATTATCCGTCCGACCTGCTGGGAGGGGCATTAATCGGCACAGGAAGCGCCGTGTTGATTTATTCACTCAGAAAGGAAATTATTAAAGGAAAAAATAATCTTTTTAATCAGTCATCTCATACCGATTCGAACCAGAATTTGCTTTCATCATATTTTCCGTTAATTGCAATAATATCCGCAGACATAATAAATCATTTTTTTTTATCGGAAAAGACAAGGTTCGAAGTTAATGCTACGGGTACGGGAATGACGATAGGAATAAATCAAAGGTTTTGAGCTGTGCCGCTCACAGGGGGAATTTCATTTTAAAAAAATGACCTTTACTTGTTTGATAGAGTAAAAAAATTATGAAATTAATTACATATTTAAATAAAAATTTTATTCAGGTAAAAAAAATCAGTATTTCCGGAAAATCATTTTCTAAGAGGATAAAGATTTCTACTTTCAAAAAACAGACTTAAGAAACCGGCAACGGTAACAATTTTTCCGTTATATTCCGAAGGATTTGCCATTAAGTCAAGAACAGTAAGATAATTATTTTTTTTGATTTGATCCGAAGGATATTTTCTTACTTGAGTAATATCGGTAATTTCTCCTTTCCATAAATTAAAATGTCCGTAACCTCTTTCGTCATCGCAATTAAACTTTCCTTTTATAATAACATTTTCACCATTTGGAATATTACCTTTCGATAAAATTTCATCAATCCAGATACAAGTGTCGGAATAAAAGGGCCATTTTTTTAATGACTCTTCACGATTAAGCGAATCAGAAATTTCATTTGCACGTTGTAATAAATTTTCAATATTCTTTTTATATAAATTTAAATCGCTATCAGACTCCGGATTTTTACACCCGTTAAGAAAGACAAGGAAAAAAATAAATAACAAAGAGTAAATAAAAAAAGAGAAAGTAAATTTTTTAAAACAGGTAGTATTCATATTCGAAATAAATTTTAAATAATTTAAAAATGAAATAATATT
>VGWA01000219.1 GCA_016873795.1 Ignavibacteria bacterium | reverse complement strand
GGAGGCTCTGGCTGTTCGGCTCGGTTCTGCGTGATGACTTCCAACCCGATAGCGATGTCGATGTGCTGTATGAGTTCGAGGAGGGCTGGACGCCGGGGCTGGCGATTGTCCGCGCCACCGATGAATTGTCCCAAGCCTTCGGCCGTAAAGTCGATATGGTGTCGAACAAATTCCTGCATCCCTTCATTCGCAGCCATTCGTCATTTAGACAGGAGTTGATATATGAACAAGTTTTGTATCCAAAAGAATGTGCTTTTATCTGTCGTTGCAAGTAAGATAAAACATAAAAATTAAAATTTACATAAATATATTCTTAATTGGAAACAAGGATATAAAAATGCAAGACATCAAAAGAGAAACACGCATCATCTACGAAGTAATTTATACTCCAGATAAATACTATTTCAAGAACTTTAAATGTTTTAGAGGTGAACAATGCATAGAAATAGCACCGATAATGGTTTTGGTTGGCCCAAATTCTGGTGGGAAAAGTTCTATACTACAAGCGATTACTATTCTTCATTCTGTATTCGAATATAATAACACAATCGCAATCGCACGTGATACTTTGGAATATTATCAAGATGATATAGAAAGGTGGGAAACATTTAAAAAGTCGTTTAAGGAAGAAATTGGTTTATTTGACGAAATAATTAACTTCGACGCAAAAAATCACGAAGTGTTTATTAAACTAGAAGGTAAATTAGAAACAATCATTCGTGAAGAAACTGCTGACTATGAAACTATAAGTGACATTGATATTTGTACTGCGATAAAAATTCCTGGGACAGAAGTATTGACCGTTAAAAAACATTACGACAACAGAATTGAAATAGAAGCGCCTATTTCCAAGACCAAGGAGGGAGGACCAAATTATGACAAACCTAAAATAAAAATTGGAAACCAGGAGTATGAATTTTCCAGTATTTTTAATGAGGATGATAATACGGAAATATTAGGATGTAAAAAGATTAAAATTGGAGAGACGCTAATGCGTTATTTTAGTTATAGTTATATTTACGCGGATAGACTGAAATTTGAAAGATACTGTAAAGAGTACCCAAGAGAATTTGATGGTCTATACAGCATCAGATATGTAATGGAATCATTATCTAAATGGTTGAGCGAATTTGGTGTCGCTAAGGAATTGAAGATTAAAGAACTTAATCTTAGAGATGAGAAAGAATTTGTAAGGGAAAAGTATTATAGTATTTACATTATTGATGATAATAATAATGAAGTGAATATTCGTTCTTCAGGTTATGGTGTATCTAAAATATTACGAATGCTGATAAAGATATTTACTACAAGTGGTTTTTTTATGATTGAAGAACCTGAAGCTAATATCCACCCAACTATGCAACGTAAATTAGCCGATTTGTTCGTTGAGGAGGCGAAAAGTGAACGGAAATTTATTCTTGAGACTCATTCAGAGCATTTAGTGCGCGGCTTACAACTCGCTGTCGCCCAAAAACGGATAAAACACAGCGACATAGCGATTTACTATATCGACAAGAACGAGAAATGTCAAATAAAACGGATGGAGATGGATGAATTAGGCGAATTTTATGAAGAGTGGCCTAACGAATTTTATAGTGCGGGGGATGTTCTTGCATTTGAGTTATTTAAAGCACAAAACTCCAAAAATTAAGTGAAAATATGGAATATCAAGTTATAATAACACAGAACGCGCTTCTATACATTTTAGAAAAATCTAAAAGTTTAAACGAAGCAAAATCAGTTTTTTTGGAAGCGTTACGAGGCAATATAGCAAACAATTATTATTTTTGCGTTTTTTTCTGCGAACATATTCAAAATACTTACAAAGCTCTCATCCCTAAAAGAAATAAACCAACTGAACTACTCCCTAAGTTTATTAAGAGTTTACGTGAAATGCCTAAATATGTAACATCTTTGAATTTTGCATTTTGCTGCATGAACGGAGAAACACGGAATAATCAAGAAAATATCTATTTAATCGAAGCCTTGCTTACCAAAGATAAATTTCTAATATGCACTAAGAAAGAAATCGAAGAATTTCAAGAAGAAAATAAAGATATCAACTTTATAGATATCGAATTGCTTATTGAAAACCGAAATGATAAAAATTGGCCTTTTTATTATTATACTGAGTTTACAGAGTTAGAGATGGATAATGTTAAGTTAGTCCGGATTTTAAAAGCGATGCAACATCTATTTAATCGTGAAGAAATAAAAGAGATAAAAATCAGTTGCCCGTATGTATTTTTTTCTAAAGACAGAAGAGCATTAATAGAAGTATTAAATATATTACGATATAATATTATTCCTTATATTAAGAAAAATACGAATATTATTTTTCTGTCTAACAATAAAAGCCAGGTTCAAATGCAAGACCATATTAAGAATATTTTTGATGCTTTTAAAAATGATATTAATAGTAAAGGGATTAAAACAACAATAAAAAATTCTGAAGAACAAGATAGACGTATAATGACAAACGATTTTTGTTATAATTTATTTCATAGTTTTTGTGGTGGTATTGATTTTGAAAAGAATATAATTAAAAAAAGCATTAAGGCTAGCATAAATTTGACTTTCGTTATTAAAGATCCTCAAGGTTAAGATATTTTAATTACGAAATTACTCCCTTTGGATATCATAATTATGAATTTCTGAACAATCACCCGCTGGGGAGGCTGGTGACGGATTT
>VGWA01000218.1 GCA_016873795.1 Ignavibacteria bacterium | reverse complement strand
GACGGCAATTAATTTTTCATTTTCGATCTCTAACTCGGTTACATCGGGAATTATAGCTGATTCGGTTTTTATTGCAATTCTGGGCGCTGAATCTCTTCCCGTCATCGTTGCGGATAATAATAAAATACTGTATCCTTTGAGTATAAAAAAATTTGAAACAGCAACGGCATTTGCCGAATATGAATAAATAAAGTCTGTTTTTCCGGATTTAGCGTTTAATTCTTTTAAAGAAACTTTATAAATTTTTTCTGCGCCGTATTTTCCCGTTATTTTTAAATCTTCATCGCTGATATCTGTTATTGCCAGGACGTCAAATTCACAATTTAATCTCTCTGCTGTCTGTCTTGCAGCAGAAACAATTTCATAAGCATTGTTTTTTAATTTATCCTGTTTGGTCTCTATGTAAGCGAGTATCTTATTCTCCATACAATTAAATGATTTTTGCTTCTTCTCTTAAGAGTCTTACAAGTTCACAGGCATCTGAAGCACCGTTGCTGAAAATTTTTCCCCGTGATTTTAACGGGGGAATTTTCATCTCTGTTATTTCTGTTAAACTGTCTGTGAATTTGGCTTTTATTGTTTCAATCGGTTTCGACTTTGCTGCCATTATACTCTTAATATTAGGATATCGCGGTTCATTAATTCCTTTTTGCGTGGTAATTATTGCGGGTAATTTAAATTCGATTGTTTCTTTGCCTCCTTCTGTGTCTCTCTCTGCTTTAACGTTGTTGTCCGATATCTCCAATTTTGTTGTTATGTTTACCGATGGTAATTCTAATATTTCAGATAAAAAATTAGGTACTAAATAACCGTCAAAATCAATTGATTGTTTTCCTGTGAAAATTATGTCCGGGCTTAGTTTTTTTATTGTGTCTGCAAGATTTTTAGCAACAGTATATGAATCGTAATTTTCGTTTTCTGATAAAATAAAAATTCCTTTATCTGCTCCTTGCTGAAATGCCTTTTTAATAACGTCTCTGTCTTTTTCTGTTCCGAAGGATATAGCATAAACTTCTCCGCCGAATTTTTCTTTTGTCCTGACTGCCTCTTCAACCGCAAATTCGTCATATGGATTCAGTATATATGAAACACCGTCGCCGCTGATTGATTTTCCGGTATCGGATATCTTTATCTTCGTTATACTGTCCGGAACATATGATATACAAACGGCAATTTTCATGTCAAATCTATTCTTTTATTTAATTTAACCTTCATTAATTATCAAAAATACAAAATATTTCTGTAACTTTAAACTTATATAAATATATGCTTATCATACTATTTAAACGTTTTTTTCCCTGATTTGTTCTGTTTTTTTTAAACTTTTCGATGATTAATAAAATTCAAACAATATAGATATATTCTTGGATTGAAATAAAAGATTAATATGTTTAAATTCATATATATCGCGGGATGGAGCAGCTGGTAGCTCGTCGGGCTCATAACCCGAAGGTCGCAGGTTCAAATCCTGCTCCCGCTACAATCGGGAAACCTGTAATTATTTGATGATTACAGGTTTTTTTATTCAGGATATAAATAAATTATTGTCGATATTCAAAGTACATGACGAAATTTTAGTGAGTGAATTGAACTCAACTGAAGTCGGGTAAAACTTGTAAGATGACTTTCCGCCGGATTCTCGGGGTAATCCTGTCGGGATAAAAAATTGTCTTTAGTATCTGCAAAACTGTAATCGGGTATGGCGACCCTGTGAGGTTTAAAAATTTGTCTTTGTTTTTATTTTTATTCTAATTATATTTAAAATAAATAAGTTAGTTATTAATGCTAAAGTATTTGTTTAAATATATTTCTATTTCGATAATTTTTCTTGTCTTGATAGTTCTGCCTGATAATATTAATTCATTGAATCAGGAAAGTCGAAAAATTAAAACAATTATTATCGATGCAGGACACGGAGGTAAAGATCCGGGAACTATCAGCAGAACAGGAATTCATGAAAAAAAAATTGTTCTGAATATTGCATTGAAACTCAGGGATTATCTTAAAGAAAACTATGATGATGTTAATATTATTTTAACAAGGGATAAAGATGAATTTATCGATGTGAGAGAACGAGCAAAAATTGCAAATCAGAATAAAGGTGATCTATTTCTGAGTATCCATTGCAATTTTAAAAAAACGGAGGAACACGATAAAACCGGTTTTGAAGTGTATTTCCTTGACTTGCAAAGACTTAAAGAAGCCGAGAAAATTACTGAAAAAGAAAATAAAATTTATAATTCATCACCTTATGTCGACAGTAAAGACACTGTTGATTTAAAAGCAGCTGTCTTAACAAGCGCAAATTTTAATAATACATTGAGATTTTCGCAAATTATCAATTCCGAATTATCGAAAAGTACTAAACTGGAGAGCAGGGGATTGTTTCAAGCGGGATTTTGGGTCCTGGTCGGTGCATCAATGCCTTCTGTACTTGTAGAATGCGGTTACTTGTCAAATAAAAACGATGAAGAGTATCTGAAATCGGAAAAAGGTCAGGAAGAAGTCGCAAAAGGTTTGTATAAAGCCGTAAGATTTTTTAAGTTTGAATGTGATACTGACTTTAAATAAAAAGTATTTTTTTATGTTCTTTAAATAAAAAAAGGCAGCTTAAAAAACTGCCTTTTATTTTTCATTCAAAAATCTGAATGCATTTGACTTCGTATCCTGCTAAATTAAGTATGTTCATGTCTATACGTGCATTGTCTTCCGAATCGTAT
>VGWA01000217.1 GCA_016873795.1 Ignavibacteria bacterium | reverse complement strand
GGAAAAATTGTCGGATTTAGAACAAAACAATTTGTTAAACAATAAAAAATATTATCCTTATTTAGAAATGCATTTTGTCCATTTTGCCTTGAAGCATTACACTAAAATCCTAAAGGCAGGCAGGAATGTTAAATTAATAAAAGAAATATTCAACGCAACTAAAGTCAAGGAGACGCATATACAATGATAAATGATAAATGATAAATGATAAATAATAAGTGATAAATGATAAATGATAAATGGTAAATGATAAATGATAAGTGATAAATGATAAATGATAAATTATAAATTATAAATTATAAATGATAAATGATAAACGATAAATTATAAATGATAAAAAAAATTAAAATATCAACGGAAATGATTAAAAAAATTAATAATGGAAACTAATACAGGTCTGCTTGCAAAAATTTCCGTAAAAAGTGATATTAAATTATTACCTTTTATATTATCGTCTGTCAAATCCATTGCAATAAACTACGGACTTAACGAAGATGATGCAGATAAACTTATGCTGATTACGGATGAAGCCTGCCTGAATGTAATCAATCATGCATACAGAAATAATCCTGAAGCCTTTTTTGATATTATGATTGAATTAAAATTCGGACAATTTATAATTGGAGTTGAAGACAGGGGTTTGCCGTTCGATTTTGAATCCGGGGACAAGGATAAAAACAAGGGTTTCGGATTGACTATAATTAGTCTCTATGCAGATGAAGTCAGGTTCATTAACCTCGGGAAAAACGGGAAACGGGTGGAACTTATAAAATATTTGTCGCCAAGACTTCGGTCAGTAACATGTGACAAAAACAACGGAGAATTTTTCGAGGAAGATAAATACGGTAATCAAAAGGGTGCTCCGGGTATTCCATTTGAAATCAGACTTATGAAGCCTGAAGAAGCCGCAGAACTTGAAAAGCTGGTGTACCATACATTCGGTTACACTTACACTGAGTTTTTCTATTATCCTCAAATGATTAAGGATATGATGAAAGAGGGATTATTAACATCTATGATTGCCATAACTTCAGACGGTGAAATCATCGGGCATCTCTGTTCGCAGAAAGCTTATATAGATTCGAAAGTTGCAGAATTGAAAGCATTTATGGTTTCGCCCGAATTTCGCAACCGGCATATCGGAAGTGAGCTGAATGCCAAATTAATAGATTATGAAAAGACGTGGGGTTTGACGGGATTCTACTCCGAAGTAGTGACGCTTCATCCTTTTTCTCAGAGAGAACTGATAGGTTTAGGCGGAAGAGAAACGGGAATTTTACTTGGTCTTATTCCGGATGGGATATCTTTTAAGAAAATAAAAGAGAAGCAAAGCACCCGGCAGACCGCTGTATTTTACTATACAAAACTTAATCCCGAACCCGAACGGTCAGTGTACCCGCCCCGTAAACACAGAAGAATAATAGAAAAAATATATAAACACGGAAATATTTCTCGAGTAACTAAACAAGCTCAACCATCGGAGTTAAAATATAGTAAAGATACCGTGATTGATGTTAAGATAATACAGGATATAGAAACAGCTTTTCTTAATGTGCGGTATATCGGTAAAGATTTTAGTAAATCACTGATGATTCACTTGAGAGAAATTCTCTTACATAAAACCGAAGTGATTTATCTTAACATGCCTCTTTCACTTCCGGAAATCCAGCACCTGAATAATGACATTGAATCAATCGGGTTTATATTTTGCGGAATTGTACCGGAATATGATAATGGAGATATATTAGTATACCAGTATCTGAATAATATAGAGATTGACTTTAAAAGTATTATAATTGAGTCGGATTTTGGTAAGGAACTTTTTGAATACGTATCAAATCAGTACAGAGATACATATATTCCCTGGGAAAAATCATAAAGGAAGAAACTTTCAGTCCTGCCCGCCTTTAGGAATTTCATTTAACTCTTTAAAAATTCCAGCCCACGGGCATTAGGGGTTAGGGATTAGGGATTAGGGGTTGGGTATGAATTAAATAAAGGGTTTGATAACCGTTTTAACGTTTTTTTAAGCTTTAAGCCTCCCTGACTTTCATTTAAATTATTTCATTTCAGGCATACCAAGTTGTTTCCACTCCTCACGAGACGGACCGTAGACACCGGGTACTTTTAATCCTGCCTGTCTCATAAGAACGGTCATTTGTCCCCTGTGATGGATTTGATGTCTTATCAGCGAGTCAAGAACCATACCTCTTCTCCATGGTTCTCCGTACATATTTATCTCATCGTTTAACATTCCATCTTTCCATTTTGCTTTTACCTCCGATTCAAGAGATTTAAATGCCATTTTATACTCTTCTTTGATTTTTGAAGCCGAGGCGGGAGAATCTGAATCCTCTGCCGGAGCTTTTACTTTAAGCCCTGCTTTATCTGCCATTTCGCCAATAGTAACCGCCAAATGCCATGCAAGATACCCGAGAGTTCTGCCTTCTTTCGATACCTTTTGCCCGAGTGATTTATCCGTCAGACTATCGAGAATTTTCATAGTTGCACCGCTTTCGTATTTCCAGTCTTCCAGAAAATCAGATATTTTATGATACATGATAATTATAAATGTTAAATGTTAACTAAAGTCAGGAATGTTAAATTATAAAAAAAATGTCACGAAACTAAAGTCATGCAATAAAAAACATAAAAAAATCAGTGGAACCTTTCACTTGTGAATTTAAGAAATTCCAGACCTTCATTATTGTCTTTATAAATCCCGGCTTTCAGTTTAATATTTCTTACTT
>VGWA01000216.1 GCA_016873795.1 Ignavibacteria bacterium | reverse complement strand
TTTCCGTATTCTGTATTTTTCGTATAGCGAATAAGGAAGTGCGTACAGGAATGCATACTTCTGCATTGTCTGGTGAAATGCCGTATCGAAAACGCCTGCCTGTAAAATATCCGGAAGCAGGTTTTTCACGGCATAAATACCTTTTAAATTGGGTGGATTGTGTAAAGGTGCAAGCTCAATACATTGTTCCATTTTCTGAATGACTTCGCTCGTTATTAAAACACTCGAATTGAATTTCTCTTCACCGTGCACTACCCTGTGTCCTACAGCATCTATTTCGTTTAAACTTTTTATGCATCCGTGTTTATCGCTTGTCAGTATCCCGAGTATATATTCAATTCCTGTCTGATGGTCAAGAATTTCACCTGCAAGTTTGACCGAATCACCGTCATATCTGTCGTATTTTAGAAAAGAACCCTTCAAACCAATTTTTTCCGCTATTCCTTTTGCAAGAACCTGATTGCTTTCTATATTAAATAATTGGTACTTTATTGATGAACTTCCGCAATTTAACACTAATATTTTCATAATAATTTCCCTTCCTTTTTGCCGTCTATATATTTGTAGAATCCTTCGCCGGCCGAACGTCCTAAATGATTAGACCTCACTAAACGCTTTATAACAGGGGATGCTTTATATTTTCTGTCTCCGAACTCGGAATATAAAATGTCCATCCAGACAAGTAATTTGTCTAATCCGATTTTGTCTGCCAGTTCGAAAGGACCGAGCTGAAGTCCGTAACCGGATTTAAGAACCTCGTCAATATCTTCTATCCATCCCACTCCTTCCATAAATATTTCGCATGCTTCGTTGATTAGTGTTATTATCAATCTCGTACTCAGACTTCCGGGTGATTCATGAACATTAATTATAGTCTTGCCTATCATTTTGGCAAATTTCTCTATTATTTTTATTGCTTCGTCTGAAGTCTTTAAGCTTTTTGTTACTTCAATTACTTTTACCGTTTGTGCGGGTGCAAGAAAATGTATTCCGGCCGCTCTCTCAGGATGGTCTAAAACTGTGGATAGTTCCGATATTGCAATCGCAGATGAATTGGTGGCTATTACGGAAGTGGCGGAAACTGCACTCTCGATTTTCTTGAATACATCCTGCTTTGCCCTGACTATTTCGGTAACCGGTCCTTTAGTCATAATTGCTTCTATCACTAATCCGCATCCCTTTAATATTTTGAAATCGGTCGAACCTGAAATTCGGGTCAGTATTGCCCTTTTCTCTCCGCTCGTTAATCCCCAGCGGTTTATCATCTCGTCTAATTTGTCTGCTATGTTTTTCATTGACTCTTTAACCTTTTCATCGGTTTTCTCGATGAAAATAACTTCTATTCCTTTTCCTGAAACAAGTATTGCTATATCCTGTCCCATTGAACCGCATCCGACTATGCCTACTTTATTAAGCATAGATGACTTTGTGGTTAATTTTTTGCTGATTGCAAAGTCTTCTAATTTTTCTGCCATAAAAATTTATTTATTTATTAATAATTATACTCCTGCTGCTTGATTTTCCGTTATTGCTATCATATATATTATGTCTTCAACAGAACATCCTCTCGATAAATCGTTTATAGGAGCTGCCATACCCTGTAATACCGGTCCTATTGCTTCTGCACCTGCTAATCTTTGTACAAGTTTGTATGAAATGTTTCCGCTCTGTAAATCAGGGAATATTAAGACATTCGCTCTGCCTGCAATCTTGCTGTCAGGACATTTTTTTCTGCCGATTGATTCTATTAAAGCTGCATCTGCCTGCAGTTCTCCGTCAATTTGCAATGACGGTTCCATCTCTTTTGCGATTTTTGTTGCACTGATAACTTTATCGCACATCGGATGCTTGGCGCTTCCTTTTGTTGAAAAACTTAACATTGCTATTCTGGGCTCGAATCCGCCAATCGAACGGGTTGTCTTTGCTGTCGAAACCGCAATTTCCGCCAGCTCCCTGTCAGTCGGATCAGGATGTACTGCACAATCGGCAAAGACCAATATTCCTTCTTCACCGAAATTTTTGTCAGCTAATAACATGAAAAATGCACCGGAAACAACACTAATTCCGGGCATGGTTTTTACATATTGAAATGCCGGTCTTAATACGTCTCCTGTTGCATTCATTGCACCGGCTACCTCTCCGTCAGCATCTCCGCATTTTATCATAACCGCACCGAGATAAAGTGGATTTTTTAATTGATTGGCTGCTTCTTCGCTTGTCAGACCCTTATGCTTTCTCAATTCAACCATCTTATTTATGTATTCCTTTTCTTTCGGATTATTTTCCGGGTCAACTATTTGTGCCTTCTCAATGTTTTTTAATCCGAGCTCCTTTGCATATTTCAGGATTTTATCCCTGTTACCTAATAAAATAATTCCTGTAAGACCCCGCTCCATAACGTAATCTGCTGCTTTTATTGTTCTTTCTTCGAACGATTCGGGCAGCACAATTTTTTTGTTGTTTTTAATAGCTTTTTCTAAAATTTTTTCTTTGAAGTCCATTTTATGTTTATAATTATTTTGAAGGAATTGTTCAGTAATATAAAGATAAGATTAGTAAAAAAAATATCATAATATTATATAAAATTAATCTTTTTAATCGAAAAATAAAATGTATTACATTATCTTTTTATTCCCATATTATCCACATCTGTCCAAAATAACTTACTAAAGATTATAAAAAAATTCCTGAAAAATTAGATTAAAAACCATATTTTTATATTTTACAAAATAAATATATATATTATGGTAAACAT
>VGWA01000215.1 GCA_016873795.1 Ignavibacteria bacterium | reverse complement strand
AGTAGTCTCAATTCCGACTACATGCTTATACCACTGCCTCATAACAAATTCCGGCGCCTTAATATGAAATTGTACTATTAAATGACGAAATGGAGAAAAGTGTTTGTTCTCAGCCAGAAAACGTACTAGAATCCTGTCTGCTTCGGTATAAGTGGTCTTCCGCTTTCCAAATGATACCCGGGCTGAATTAACAACAGTTAAATCCGTTCCAAGATGATCAACGACTTCAATAAAACCTTTATCGAGAACATTCTTTTTCAAATTCATAATTTTACATAATTGATAACAAAATAAAAAAAATATACATAATTATATATTCAGATATCAAAGTCTGTTTTCATAAATAAGTAAAATTCACAAACTTATTATTTAAAAAGACAGGATAAAAAAAGAAGATATAATCAATATACTATATTGATTATAGACAAAAATGTACGGAAGAAATTGTAATTTCCCTGAAATACTAAAGAATAATCAAAGAATTAATTACCGACGATTAGAACAATCAGGAATATTATCAATCCAATAATTCCGAGTATTACCTGAATAATTCCAAGCCACATTCCGACTTTTGCCATAGTTTTTCCTGCGGCAGATGAACGTCCTTCTTCGATTGCTTTAACTTCCTGTGCACCAATTATCCAAGCCGGTATAGCTGCAATTATTCCGCAAAGTACCCAGCCCAATATTCCAAATACCAGAGCCAGGATTGCCTTTGTAGATGCTTTACTTTGGTCAACACCTGCAGTTGGTGTTTGTGGGGGCGGAGGCGGCATTCCCTGCCCGCTGTCCTGATAGTATAATTTGTAGTTTTTCATAAATTTATTTTAAGGTTTGTAAAAGATATAAAAATGTTTATAAAAAAACAATTATAATAAATTGTACTAAATCTTAAAAAATTATAAACTAACAAATATTGATTATTAACACCCGGGCAATAAAAAAGCCTGCAACTCTTACATTAAATGTAATTTAAATTTTTCCAAAGCAGTAACACGGAAGAAAATTAATCCTCATAATAACAGCTCTATATTAAATTTTATATTTAACCTATACTACTTAACGTACATCATTTTTCTTACTTCCGTATATTCTCCTGCTGTTAATCTGTAGAAATAGACACCTGTCGATAAACCGGAAGCATTGAAATCTACTAAATATTCGCCCGCTTGCCTGATACCGTTAACCAGTTCCGTAATTTGTTTTCCTCCTGCATCATATACAGAAATCTTTACGTAACCTGTAACCGGTATATTGAAACTGATTTTCGTTACAGGATTAAAAGGATTCGGAAAGTTTTGACTTAACTTATAATTTTCGGCACTTCCCGTAATTTGTTGTATTCCGGTTGGAATCGAAACAACAATTGTACCCGTCATTCCCATCATCACGTGCGGGGTGCAGACATAATTATATGTCCCCGGTACCTGCAATACGTATATGTACGTCTGAATTGCAGGCGTTATTAATTCATCCCATGATAACGCACCGGCAGGGATTGAAGTTGATGTCGTTGTATGAAATCCGCTTACCCATATCCACTTAATCGTGTCCCCTACTTCTGCTGTTTCGTTCTGCGGAGTGAATGCAAAGTCGGAAACATTAATAACCTTTGTAATCGAGTACGAGGTATTGAATGTAATAACAGATAATATTATCGCCAATAAAAATATTATTCTTGTTTTCATTTTCTTTCTTGTTTAGTTAATAAATAGGATATAAAAAAAATAAATTCGTACTCAAAAAAGTTCCAAATATTCTCTTTCTGTTTAATTCTTTTTGTAACTGCTTTCATAAAACCGAGGAAAACAATCGCTATTGTAATATTTCTAAAAAAATATACAAATTTTATCTGATGGAAAAATGTTTTTAAAATGACGATTTCTAATCAATATTGATTTTTTAAATAGAATTATATTTTTTGTTTATTAACCGAAATTTTCCTTTATTTTACATTTAAAGTTAAAGGTAAAAACATTAAATTTAAGAATAAATAAATAAGAAAAGAGGAAAAAAATGGCAAAGAAAAAAGAAGGAGCAAGGATTAACATCAAACTTGTAAGCGTGGAAGGACCGCACAAAGGTAAATCGGTTTACGTAACACAGAAAAACAGAAACAACACAAAAGAACGGCTTGAAATAAAAAAGTACTGCAAGTTCACGAGAAAACGCATATTGCACAGGGAAGCAAAATAAAATACTTGAAATTAGCCACACTTCTATATATAAAAAACAACGGGGGTGATTTTCTTTTAATCGAAAGGACACAAAAACCTAATAGAGGTTTTTGGTCGCCACCGGGAGGAAAACTTATTATAGATATTGCCGAATCACCATTTGCTTGTGCGGTCAGAGAAATGAAAGAAGAATGCGGATTCGATACGAAAACTGCAGATTGGACACTTCGGGGTATAGTAACAGAAAAAAACTATCCTGATATCGGAAATCTTATGCTTTTTGCCATGGAATATGGAATAGCAGTAAATGAAATTCCTCCTGAATCACCCGAAGGTAAGTTCGGATTTTTCAATCCGTCTATTATCAAGTCGCTGCATATTCCCCCCGTCGATAAACTTTATTTATGGGATTTTGTTTTAAATAACAAAAAATCAGTATTTTGTATAGATGTTGATTGTAATGACGGAAAATACACAGGAAAAATCGAAAAATAAATAAAATGAATAATAAAAATAAAAAATTACCCGATACTCAAAATAAAACAGATAAAAGAAAAATTCCCATAAACAGAGTCGGAATAAAAAACTTAAGATATCCGATTCTCGT
>VGWA01000214.1 GCA_016873795.1 Ignavibacteria bacterium | reverse complement strand
TCAGGATGACAAATTAATATAAAGGTAAACAGAAAGAATTAATTTATTATTTTAATCATACGAGAGGAGGCGTTTTTCTCCTTCTATTTTTTTAAAGTCTTTTATATCCTGAGTTACTTCGAGCGTACCGAGATACTCTCCTTTTTCGTTCCGCACGGCATAATAAGCGATATGCACGAGCATCCCCTGAAAATTTATCCAGAAAATCGCCGAACTTCTCTCACCGGAACGGAAATCGGATATTATTTTATCCACGATATGCACGCTCGACGGCGGATGACAGTATTGCACCTGCCTGCCGAGTATAGCTTTATTACGTTCGAAAATTCTTTTTGCCCCATGCGAGAAAAATCTGACCTTGTCGTCTTTGTCGACAAACGTCAGGTCAACCGGTATCGCATTGAACACCGCTTCGAGTTCTTCGGTATTGAACGAACCTGTCGACAGGTTTATCAATCCGCTGAAATCTCCTATCTCTTTATATCCGGAAATGTCCTCAGGTTTCCATTCAACAACCGGCGAATACAGACAATAACCTATTCCTTCCGACTGTTTCATAATTTCATACCAGTCAATTTCTGTAAATTTATCCAGACACATCGGGAAAAGAATTTTTTCTTCTTTATCGATCATTTCTTCGATGGCATCTGCCGTTACCTTAAAAAGAATTTCGATGTAATTTCTAAGAGTATCCTCGGTAATCTTCTCATTAAAGGAAAAAACCTGCATAGAAGATTTAATAAAATTCCGCACTTCATCGTCTTTTCCCCACATTACGGTTGTCGGTCCGGTTATTCCGTATTTTTCCAGAAACGGAAATATTACATTTTCTTTTTTTGAATAATGCTTCTCGATGTCCGTCAGTTCGTTGAAGATGTTTCTTATTTCGAGAAGTTTTTCTTCCGGATTGAATTTTTCTTTTGGCAGCATTACCTCTATGAATATCTTTCTGAGTTTATCGATACGAAATTTCAGTTCTTTGTTTTCCATTTGAAGCGTGTGAAGCGGATGTCCTTCGGGTACATATTTCGTAAACGATACATCTATGTTATCTTTAAGTGCTTTGGAATGAAGGTCGCAGTATTTTTGTATTTCCGATACGGGCATTCCTTCGTTTATCAATTCCTGTTCGGCTGTTATAACATCGCCGTAAGGAACGGAGCCGAGTATTTCGGTCAATTCAGCTTTGACTTCTTCCAGAGGTTGTCCCTGATGCAGTTTAAGAAGTAATTCTTTTAAGCGATTGATTCGCTTTCTACTGTTGTCAATTAATTCGCTCATAAATTATTTTATTTTAATTAATAAGTTATCAGTTACAACAAAAATATTTTAAAATAATTTAAATAATATGTATAAGGAAACATTTACAATGATAAATCAGACTCAACGCGGAGACGGAAGGACGCATAAGACGCAGGGATGAGGAGGCAGGGATGATTCGGGGAAAAAGTTTGGTGATATGTCAAAAAATTTAAATACGAAAATCATAAATCTATTTGTTTTATATTTGTTCAGTAAAAAAATTTATTTGAAAAAAATCATAGATAAAATAATCGGCACATTCAGGAAGAAAACATATACTTCCAACACGGACTGGATATTCGGAAACAACACCTGCGGATTCGAAACATTCAAAAGTTACGCATACACCTGTATAAGTGTAAGAGCCGAAAACATTTCCAAAGCAAAGATATACATTTACAAAAAAGAAGACGAATCCACCGAACAATTATACGAACACCCGTTTCTCATTCTGATTAAAAAGCCGAACAGCCGGAAGCAATCATTTACCGAACTTCTTTATAAAATAACCTGCTCGCTCGATTTATACGGGAATGCCTATCTTTACATACAGAGAGACAGAAAAAACCAGCCGGCAGGTTTATATTTCCTGCCCGCGAACAAAATAAAAATTATTTTAAACGACAGCATGACAAATATAGAGGCGTACGAATACAATCTTAACACAAAGCGGTTTCAGTACAAAGCATCGGACATAATCCACTTTCAGATTCCCGACCCTGACAACAACATCGAGGGAAAATCAATAATAAGCGCATTTAATCTCACGCTTGAGACGGATTATCTACAGAATTTATACCAGAGAAATTTTTATAAACTTGATTCATCAATCGGATTAATAATCGAATCGGAGAACAACATAGACGACACGCAGATACAGAGATTAAAAAATATGATAACAACATTATATGAAGGAGCGGACAATGCGGGAAGAACACTTATACTCGAATCGGGAATCAAGGCAAAGTCATACAGAAACAGTCCGAAGGATGTTGAAATTTTGCCTTCAAGAAAAGCAATACGCGATGAAATTCTTTCCATATTCAGAGTACCGAAAACAATTCTGGGCATATCAGACGACGTAAACCGCGCCAATGCACGCGAGTCACTGAGGTCATTTTACGATAACACAATCAAACCGTTTGCGAGATTATGCATAGAAAGCAAATTGAATGTATTTATAACTGAAAACTACGGAAGCGAATTTTTCATAGAAATGGATTATTCATTCGAAATCGACCGTGAACTGCAGTTGAAGGCAATTGAGATTTATTCAAAATATAACATTGCAACCAAAGACGAAATCAGGGAAATGGAGGGTTTCGGAAAGGAGAAACAAAAAAAATGAAAGAAAAAATAATTTATAAAAATTTTGTCACCGCAAAAATAAATCATAATGACGACGAAATGATACTCGAGCATTACATAACGACTTCATCACCCGATTTGTTCGGCGATGTCATCAATCCGGCAGGAGCAGATTTATCGGTTTACAGAAAAAAT
>VGWA01000213.1 GCA_016873795.1 Ignavibacteria bacterium | reverse complement strand
ACTCTCTCTTTTTTCCAGTCTGTCCGATATCGCTGTAACCAGTTCTTCGGAAAGTGTTTTTAAACTTATCCTTCCTATCGATGCTGTGAAATCCTTTCTTGCCTTGTCTGTATATATGTCTTTTGAAGCAATCTTCAACGCTTTAGACATCGACGGCTGGCTTTCTGTTAAATTAATAATCTTTATCTCCGGCAAATTTATCTTTGTTGCTCTCTCTTTTAATGTCAGTAATTCGTATTTTCCGGCGGACGCATTGTAATAACTCTCTAACGACGGAGTGGCTGAACCGAGTATCACAACCGCATTGTTAATCTTCGCTCTGACTATAGCCGCATCCCTTGCATTGTAACGGGGTGCGTTGCTCTGCTTGTATGATGCATCATGCTCTTCGTCAACCGCTATTAATCCGAGATTCTTTACGGGCGCAAATAGTGCCGAACGGGCGCCTATTATTATTTGGTACTTACCGCTTCGTATCTTCTTGAATGTGTCGTATTTCTCGTAATCGGAAACTTTGCTGTGTATTACACCGATTTTATCGCCGAACCTGATGTGAAATCTGTGAAGCAGCTGCGGGGTCAGAGAAATTTCGGGCACAAGTACTATTACGGATTTACCCTCTGCGTTTAATTTCTGTATTATGTTTAAATATATCTCCGTCTTTCCGCTGCCCGTTACTCCGTATAATAAAAAAGTTTTGAATTCCGACTTTTCTGTAGCGTCCTTTATCTTTTCTAAACATACTCTCTGCTCTTCGTTTAATGTTATTGCCTTCGCTTCCTCCTCGTATATGTTCGAATATTCGATTTTCTTCGGAACTTCTGTTATTTTTATTAATCCCTTGTTTTGTAAACTGACTATCGGTGCCTGACTTATTTTTAATCGCTTCATTAAATCTGATAAAACTGCATTCTCTGACTCGGATATTTCTTTTAATACTGACTTCTGTTTGTCTGATTTTATGTTAAATTCTCTTATTATTGTGTCTGCATCTTTCTCTGCAAAGTTTTTTACTATCGTCTTTATCGTTTTCTCGGTTGTCTGTCTGTCGTATAGATTTTCCTCTTCTATTATTCCGCATTTTATAAGCTTGTCTGTGTATTTATCTGTATTAGAAGTTTTGAGATTTTTTTCTATTTGCTTCCTTGTTACCTTTTTCTTTGTGTCTTCTTTAAATAAATTTATTATGCTGAAAAGTATCTCATCACCGCCCCTTATATCATTAATCTTGTCTTTGTAATTATCCTTCAGCTTGTAATAAACTTTGGATGTAATGTTTGTCTTTCTCGGAATGCAGGAAAAAATTACCTCCCCGATCGGTGCAATGTAATATTCCGAAATCCATCTGCAGAAATCTATTATTTCCTTTTCCAGTATTATATCATCGTCTAAAACGGATTTAATGTTTTTTATGTTCTTCAAATTAACAGCATCCGAAAATGAAATAATCACTCCCGTCAGTGTCCTTTTTCCGAAATTTACAACTACTCTCTTGCCGGCTTCTGCTCTGTCTTTTAAATACTCGGGAATTCTGTAAGTGAAAGACTGATGTAAAGGCAGGTTTAATACTATATTGGCATATTCTCTGTGTGAAATATTTTCCAATTTCTATAAACTTATTCTTAATATTATTAACGATAATAAAAAATATATTATGGGCATAATTGGTTTTAAGTATTTGTTTATGTTTACTATTTTCTGCTTTTTATCGTTTCTGAAATAGTTGTAGGCAAGTACTACCCAGAATATCAATAGTAAATTAAATAAATAACTGACTATGAAAAGTATATCAACCTTTGTGGGATAATTAACTTCCGGCAGCTGACCGGAAATTGAAAAGTGTAATGCTATTATGGTTAAAAGCGAACTTATTCCCAGCCCGATTCCCGATTCAATCTGGTCTTTCGGTATGAATAAATTTAAAAATGCTATACCCATAATTATAAAAAGGGGAATGATGATTTTTATAAAAACCGAAAAATATTTTCTCGTTATCTCTATGTCAAATTCAAATACTGAAAAATAATCTTCTGAAATGTATTCTTTGGTTACTTTTGCTTCTTTTAATTTTATATGCCACTCGTCGTTAAATATTTCTTCGGAAATTCCTATCTTCGAACTTTCCGATTCGTACTTTAAACTGTCATACGCCCAGTCGTAATCGCTTATCCTGATTTTTAAAATCTGCCTGTCGAATGGATAATTTGCCACGTTGAACGGGGATTTAAATGTACCTCTGACTTTTGCCGATAACCTCTGAAGCGAATCTTCGCTCCATTCATCGAAAAATATGTTCCTTGTTTCGGATGAATTCATGTATTCAATATTCTTCCCTGAACGCCCCTCTTTCCATTTCAACCATAAGTAAAACTCGGCTTCGTATGTCTGGTCTTTTGTGTTTATCTTTTCTAAATCGGTCAGAAATAACGAAATGTGTACAGTCTGCTGCCCCTCCGGCTCTGTCTGACAAATTGAAACGGATGATAATAAAATTATTATAAGTAATGTATTGGATAAAATTTTCATCTCATTTACGTTTTAATAAAAACTATAACTTTTCATTCTCAAAAACAATGATTAATTACCTCCAACTTTCCCTTTCCTAATTTCTATTTCCTATTTACTTTTTACTATTTCCTACTTGCTATTTGCTATTTCCTTTTTGCTATTTCCTTTTTGCTATTTCCTATTTGCTATTTCCTTTTTGCTATTTCCTTTTTGCTATTTCCTATTTGCTATTTCCTATTTGCTATTTCCTTTTTGCTATTTCCTATTTGCTATTTCCTTTTTGCTATTTCCTTTTTTCTATTTCCTATTT
>VGWA01000212.1 GCA_016873795.1 Ignavibacteria bacterium | reverse complement strand
TATAAATTCTTCCATCTTTCTATATTTATTATATACTATATGTTATATATCATATGTTATATGCTATATATTATATGTTATATGTTATATATTAAGGGACAAGACACAGATAAACTCGTTACTCATTACTATTTACTATTTAATATTTGTTATCTGTTATACTGCATTGAATAATTTTTTAAAAAGCAATATATTTGTACAAATTCGAAGATAGCTCAATGGTGGAGCATTCGGCTGTTAACCGAAGGGTTGTGGGTTCGAGTCCCACTCTTCGAGCCAGAAGTAATAAACCCCGTATGTTGCGGGGTTTTTTGTTTACGGCTGTTATTTGCAAATGTATCTTTTATGATATTTATCCGTATGCTTTGCTAAAAATAATGTTATGAAAAATTTTATTAAACAGAATTCACATATTCTGATAATATCAGTTTTGAATTTCGTTCTGGTCTTCGCTTCCTCGTTTACTCCCGGATACGGTTATTTTATTGATGAATTCTATTATATTGCCTGTGCGGATAATCCCGCATTGGGTTATGTAGACCATCCCCCGCTTGCTCCTCTGATACTTTTGCTGTACAAATTTGTTCTCGGAGATTCGCTGCTTGTTATCCGTCTGCTTCCGGCAATTGCTTCTTCGGTGACGGTTTTTCTCTCCGGTATAATAGCAAAACTTCTCGGCGGAAAGAAAACCGCTCAATCTGTCTCCGCTTTCGCCGTTTTTGTGTCTCCGATGTTTCTTATCTTGTCGGGCTTTTATTCGATGAATGTTTTTGAAACGCTGCTTGCTGCTGTTGGAGTAATCTTTATCTTAAAAATGATTAACGAAAATAATCCGAAGTATTGGCTTCATACATCCGTCGTATTCGGTATGCTGATTATGAATAAACATACTTCGGTTCTTTTTATTGTCTCTGTAATATTATTCCTTTTAATTTCTGAGAAAAGAAAACTTTTATTCTCAAAATATTTTCTCTCAAGGATTGCAATTATATTTCTGATTTTTCTTCCTTATCTGGTGTGGCAGATAAAGTACGATTTACCGACTATAGAATTCTATAAAAATATAACTTCAAAAAATACTCCCGTTCCGGTTATTGAATATATTAAACTTCAGGCGCTGGCATATAATCCGCTGGTTCTTATTCTTGCTTTTGCCGGTGCTGTGTATTTTCTATTCAATAAAAATTATCGTAATTATAATTTCCTTGCTTTTATATTTCTGGTAATGTTCTTTTTATTTCTTTTACTGAAAGTAGGGCGGGTTGACAGAATAATTTTCGCATATCTGATAATCATACCGGCCGGAGGAATATTGATGGAAAATATTGTGGAAAAATTAAAGCAAAAATGGCTTGTGTACTTTTTGTGTACCCTTGCTTTCATTATTATGATTTCTGTAATTCCCGTATTGATGCCTTATTTGAATTATGAAAATTCATATAGACTGACAAGACTGTATGGTCTGAATACCGAAATGGAAAAAGGGAAAACTCCGAAAATTCATCAGATGCTCGCCGATAGAATCGGTTGGGAAGAAAAAGCGGATATGGTTGCAAAAGTATATCTGTCTTTGAGTGAAGAAGACAGAAAAAATACTATTGTTGCAGCCGAATATTACGGAATTGCAGCCGCAGTTGAATTCTATGGGAAAAAATACGGTATAAAGAATGTTGTGTGCGGACATAATAATTATTACTTCTGGAGCAAATCGAGATTGAAAGGGGATATAGTTTTGCAATTGACTAATAAATCATCATATAAAGGTTTGCTGAATGAATACAATTCGGTTGATTCAACAGAAGTCTGTTTCGATAATGAATACTGCCCTCCCGAAGGCAGAAGACAAACTGTTTTTATTTGCAAAGAACCAAAATATCCGAAGGAAGAACTTCTGGAACATTCAAGATATTATTATTAATAATAAATATTTAAACTTGATTAAATTTATTATTATTATTAAGTTGTATCATTCAAAATTAAATTTTCCTTTTCGATTTGTTCGGAAATCTTTTTCAACATTTACAAAATTAAAAATACAAGGAGTAAAATTATGAAAAAAATTCTGCTGCTCTTAGTCGTGCTTAGCTTTGTATTCTTTTCCTGCGGAAAAAAAGACGATGCGGTTACTCTTGAAAACGGTTTTATTTGCGAAATTGATGGTAAATCCTGGACTGGAGATACACTTACAAGTAATATTTTAAAGACTGGTGAATTTACGGTAATTACATCACCATATCAATTTATTAATAGCAAAGATTTGGAAATATTCAGTTTCGTTCTAAAAGGCGATTTAAAACCGGGTGACATTGTGCTTGGCAGTGAAAGCGGCCAATCTTATGTCGAATTTAAATCGACTGTTACCAAAAAAGATAAAAAATTTGAAGATGATTTCGATGCATTTCATTCCTCAGAAGGCAAAGTTAAAATTGTAAAAGTTGATGAAAATCGTGCTGAAGGAACTTTT
This sequence comes from Ignavibacteria bacterium, assembly GCA_016873795.1. Classification (GTDB taxonomy): domain Bacteria; phylum Bacteroidota; class Ignavibacteria; order Tepidaquicellales; family Tepidaquicellaceae; genus VGWA01. The sequence continues at coordinate 380 of VGWA01000212.1, read as the reverse complement.
AATTTTACTCTGGTAACTTCGGAAGAACCTAAAAAAACTTTGAAGGTGACTAAAGGACAATTTAATCTGAAAATTTCCAAATAATCTGAATAAAATAACGCAGCAAACTTAACATAAGGATTTTCTGTCCCTTCGCTTCTAAAATCAACCGCTGATTTTTGCTGATTATTTTGTAAATTTATTTTCTAATTTAACATTTACAATTTAACATTTACAATTTAACATTTACAATTTAACATTTACAATTTAACATTTACAATTTAACATTTAACTGTGTTTGTCATCCTGAACTTGTTTCAGGATCTAATCACTCCTCACTCTTCACCTTTTTAATTATCCGCTAATTTTAACTAATTGTTTTTTTATTTTTTCTAATTTTA
>VGWA01000211.1 GCA_016873795.1 Ignavibacteria bacterium | reverse complement strand
AACGAAATTAAGGACATTGCAGGCGGAATAATTGAGATAGAAAAGGATGAAGCGGGACCTCCGGTCGGCAAACCCGTCAATATTGAAATTTCAGGAGATGATTTTAATGTACTCGGTGAAATCAGCGAAAAGATAAAAAGAGAAATCAAAGACATTCCCGGACTTACCGACCTAAATGATAATTTCGAAAGGCAGACTCCCGAAATTAAAGTTACGGTTGACAGAGACAAAGCAGCAAATTACAAGTTAAGTACGGCAACAATAGGAGGAACCGTCAGAACGGCAATTAACGGAACAGAGGCAAGTAAATACAGAATCGGTGAAGATGAATACGACGTAACAGTAAGGTTAATGCCGGAACAGAAGAACAATATCGAAATAATAAATAATCTTTATATTGCCAATAAAGACGGAATAAAAGTCCCGATTTCGTCGGTTGCAAACGTGGAATTTTCGGGAGGTATCGGAACAATTTACAGGAAGGATTTAAAAAGGGTAATAACCATATCCGGAAATACTGAAGGAAGGTTGACAAACGACGTATTAAAAGACGTTAAACAGAAAATTGCGGAAATTCAAATTCCGGCAGGAAATAATATTCAATATACCGGGCAGGAAGAGGAACAAAAAGAGACGAGTGATTTTCTTTTAAAAGCTTTTGTAATTTCCATACTTCTGATTTTCTTCCTGATGGTCATTGAATTCAATGCTGTACGAATTCCGCTGATAATTATGATATCGGTTTTATTATCATTAATAGGTGTATTAACCGGATTAATGATAACCAAGACACCATTTGGAATAGTAATGACAGGGATAGGATTCATAGCTCTGGGAGGGATAGTAGTAAGGAACGCTATAGTATTGCTTGATTTTCAGAAGCATCTGAAGAAAAGAGGATTAGAGAGAGACGAGTCATTAGTACAGGCAGGAAAAATAAGAATGAGACCAATATTTTTGACAGCTATTACAACAATACTCGGTATTACTCCCCTTGCAACAGGTTTTGATTTTGACTGGCGTACTTTAAGTTTCATAATAGGCGGAGAAAATTCTGCTTTCTGGAGACCGATGGGAGTTGCAATTATTTTCGGATTGACTGTTTCAACATTTTTGACTTTAATAATAATTCCGGTAATTTATTCACAAACAGACGACATTATATTAAAAATAAAGCGGGCAAAGGACAGGATATTTAACAATAATAAGAAACAAGCGCAATCTCAACAAAACTAAAGTCTACAAAACTAAAGTCAGGGATGCCGCCCCTACGGGGCTAAATATTATTTATTTCTCTGTTACTACAAAACTAAAGTCAGGAATATCTCCCCTACGGGGCTGTATGTTTCCCGAATATTGCAATATAATGTAATTGAAATAATTTTTAAAAAAAGGTATATTTGTATTCTTAGTAAATTTACTTATCATATATGTCAGAAGTCAGCATAAAAGCAGAAAAGAGAACAGAATTCAAAAAGTCAATTTCCCGTCAAAACAGAAATAAAGGATACATTCCGGGAATTTTTTACGGAGTTGATGAGGAAAATATTCCAATTTTAGTCTCAGAATTATCACTCAGGCCGATAATATATTCCACAGAATCACGCATTATTAATTTACAAATTGAGGGAATAGATAAGAAATTCAGTTGTATTTTAAAAGACGTTCAATACGATCCGATTAAGGACAAACCGATACATTTCGATTTATTCGGTTTGAAAGAAGGCGAGCCCATCGAGATTGAAGTAACAGTTCAATTAACAGGTGCGGCAATAGGAGTAAAATCCGGAGGTATAGTTCAGCATATTCTTCACAAACTTGATATTAAATGTCTTCCCGACAAAATACCGCCGCACATAGATATAGACATATCTAATCTTGAAATCGGAGACTCTATAAAAGTTAGCGATTTAAAATTAGAGGATATTGAAATACTGAACGAAGAAAACGTAGCAATAGTTGCCGTAGTTCCTCCGGCAGCCGAAAAAGCAGAAGTACAGGAACCGGCAGCAGAAGAAGAAACTGCAGCCGAACCGGAAGTAATCACAAAAGGCAAGAAGGAAGAGGAAGAAAAATCATAAACAGATGAAATTAATAGTCGGTTTAGGAAATCCAGGTGTATTATATCGAAGAACACGTCATAATACCGGCTATATTATCATAGATAATTTTATAAAAATACTGAATTTAAACTTCTCTTCAGGAAAGGGAGAATACGTTTTTTCCAAAGGAAAAATCGACAATCAGTATTTTTATCTGATGAAGCCTATGACATTTATGAACAACAGCGGTGAAGCTGTATATGATTTCATTAATAAATATGAAATTGACATAAAAGATTTACTGATAATATTCGATGATTTTAATTTACCGTTGGGAACAATAAGAGTAAGAGAAAGAGGAACCGACGGCGGACATAACGGTATGGAAAACCTGATTTATAATCTGAATACAACGAATTTTGCGAGGATGAAAGTGGGAATAGGAACCAACAATAAAAAGTTGAAAAAGGAAGACTATATAAAATATGTTTTAAGCAAATTTCCCGATGAAGAATTAACAAAGTTAAAATCAATTTTGCCGAACTGTTCGGAATGTCTAATGAGTTTTCTGACCGAAGACATAAAAACGACAATGAATAAATTCAATAAAAATTTTTTAAACAATAACATCTAATTTTATGGAATTAATTTTAATATTTGCAATCAGTATTTTTGCGATTCTGTTTGCCTTGTTCCTGATAAGAAATGTAATGAAGAGAGACACAGGTTCTGAGCGAATGCAGGAAATCTGGAAGGCAATTAAAGAAGGTGCTGAAGCGTTTTTAAGGAGACAGAACAGGACAATTATTTATCTTGCGATA
>VGWA01000210.1 GCA_016873795.1 Ignavibacteria bacterium | reverse complement strand
AGCTACTTTATTTGTTTGATATATGTTTTGATAGATATAATCCTGAATTCCCGAAATATCACCCTCTATTAAGATACATTCATTGTCGTCATCGCCTTCATCGTAACATACACTAAGGGCAGATACTACTCTTGAGTGGTCAAAAAGAGGTATATCCGGATATGATTTATAACCGGCAGACAAGACATAGGATGTGTATTTCTCAAGCAAAGAATAGAAAGTTTCAAAAAAAGATTCATAATCTTTTATAACTTGTTTAATATTTTCAATTTCTTTAATAAAATCTTTCCAAAGAATTTCATGTTGCTTGATAATATCATTTTTGTCATAAGTAAAATTATGTATATTTTGATTTGAATTAATCGGAAATTCTAAGTCAATGTTAACTCTTTGTGGATTATAGTAATAAATAGTATCGGGAGGATCAATCCCTTCTTTTACAGATAATCTTTGAAAAATGGAAATTAAAGGTCTTCTTGGATCTCCGTATTTTTGTTGTTCTCGTTCTTGTGCGGCTATTATGTCTGCTTTCCAAATTTTTCCCGTTACTCTATTAGCTGCTTTTATAAGTTCTTCAATTTGAACTTTTAGAGGTTGAAATTTACCCAAATATTCCCTTATGAAAAATGTACCTAATGTTTCGTGATCTTCTCCGGACTTTCTTTCTTGTGCTCTCCATTTAAATTTACCTATATCATGAAGTAATGAACCTAAATAATTAATTTCTTTTTGAGTCATCTTTAATTTTTTTATTCAAAATTATATAATTTTTTTTCGTTTTAAAAGTACGGAAAGGTTTTGGAAAGGTTTTTTTTATTAATTTTCGATTGCTTTTACGCAACCGAAACCGAGACTGCAGTCTTTTCCAAAACCCGCTTCGTATCCGAATTTCATTAGTTTCGGCGACCCTTTCATCTCAAAATCATAATAGTGAGCTTTTATGTCGTTTTCTTCTGGCGTTCCTTCTTTTATTTTAAAAAGTTTCTGCTTTGGTTTGCTTAGTATTTTTATTTCTTCGATTTTGTATTCCTGCTCCCTGATGTTCCTCGTGGCACAATATGCTCTGTATTTTTCCAGAAGATTGTTTCTTAAATATACAGGGTATTCGTCGTCTTCAGGATTCAGGAATTTGTATCCGTTGTTGTCGATTTTTTTTGTCAGAACTATGGGTGAAAGCGTATGGAATTTCATTGTTTCGGTGAATTCGGGCTCGGGTACTATTTCTACGAATTTTATAACGAAATCGGCTGCGGTTATTGTGTCAAATATCCGGAATTTCTGGTTGGTGAATATTCCGACCATAAAACTTTCTATGGTGTTTTCAATTAACATGCTGATTATAAGATGCAATCGACCGGATTCGAGTATGATTTTGTTTCCTATAATGCGAAATTCGGGAATGCTTAATTTTGAGAATGTAAAGAGTTTGAATTTCTTGTTTCCGTTGGAAAATCCGTTCTTGTGCAGCCAGTCGGCGTGTTCAGGGTCGGCAGATTCTATTGTTTTGTATATGAAAACCGACAATGGGTACTGATAGTTTATCGGTATCATCTGGCTTTTTTTTAATTGCTGTATTGTAAGTTTAATTCTCACAATATTTTTTATTAAATTTCTAAAAGCCGTAATTTATTAAAAAATAGAACCTTGTGCATATTAGGAATTTTTTATTATATTGTCAAGTCTTAATTTTGGTTTGCCGTAAAATCAAATATTTAATTTTTTATACTGCTGTTTTGTTGAATCTGACCCTGAAAATGACATTTATTAGTATCTTGGATTAAGGTTTAATGCAGTAATGTGTATTAAATGATTTTCATATATCAGTTCGAATCCGGTCATTTCTCGTGTTTCGAATCTTTTTTCAGTTCCGGTACCGACACCGGGGTGAATATCAAATTGCAGATTATCGTATCTGTCCAGGAATTCCATTATTTTGTATTCTGCTTCTGCTCTTTCCAACGGTCTGTCGGATTCACGCAGGTTGCAGGTCTCCATCATTGTACCTCTTAGTAATTTCGGAAAATATTCCTGATAAACATCGAGCCGGTTGAATATGTCAAGGTTTATAAGATTGTTTCTAATGAATACTGCTATGCCGTTTGCTTCTGAGAATGGTTTTAAGTTTCTTATAAATCCGTCAAAATCATGCCTTCTGTTTTCATATATATCCGTGAAATTTGATGTAGGAGAAGATTCGCTAAAAAGGATGTGAGCTTTTTCTACGTTATCCCATACTTTTCTTTGGTCAGCACAATGTCTTTGTGATTTCTTTAAATTATCGGTTACATCTTTTGCTTTGTCTTTTCTTATAAAAGCCGAAACAGAATGGTTTGTGCTGCGAAAACCGGGCGAAGAAAAACGCCATCTTCCCGATTCTATGCAGCTTACGGGAATTTCAGTCTTAGACTCCGGAGCAAGCAGTACGGAAGTGTTTAAAACACGGTTTTGCTTTGCACCGATTAGTATGTCACCGTCCATAAAAAATACGAATTCATTAGAGCGGTTTATTACAAAAATATTGTTCACGCTTCCTACATCGCTAATTTCTTTAATTTCAATTAGTTTATCCTGAAGTGCTTTTGAAAACGTGATGTAATTGAATGTGTTGATTTCCGGAGTTGAAATCTGGAGTATTCCGAGTGCTCCGTTTTTCTGGAAGTTTAAAATTTTAGTTTTCATTTTGATTTTCTCCTTTCGGTTTTAGGTAAAAATAATTATTATTTTGTTGAGATAAATTTCGGCAATGTTGTGGAAATTTTTGAGTGACGAGTAATGAGGGAAAAAATTTTTTCAACGCAAAGACGCATATACAATGATAAATTATAAATGTTAAATGATAAATGATTTTTTCAAATGTTAAATTATAAATGTTTTTTTGAAATGATAAATTATAAATGTTAAATGATAAATTATTTTTTCAAATGATAAATT
>VGWA01000209.1 GCA_016873795.1 Ignavibacteria bacterium | reverse complement strand
ATGCGATTTTATCGGGCACTGTTTCGGCGGCATTCCCGGAAATTCAATATTCGACATTCCGCGTTTTTCCAGGAATTACGAACTGTACAATGCAGGGATAATTAAAATCGAAGATTTGCCTGATGATATTAAGTTATCCGGCAATCAGAAAATCGTGGTTGACTGTTATATTAATAAAAAGAATTTTATTGATAAACAGCGGATGAAAGATTTTTTAAAAAGTATTACATATCCGTTATACTTTATGGATTTCGAAACAATTCAGACGGTAATCCCGGAGTATGATAACAGCAGACCTTACCAGCAGATACCGTTTCAGTTTTCACTGCATTATCGGGGGAGTAAAGATTCGGAATTAAAACATTTCGAATACCTCGCCGAACCAAATTGTGACCCGCGTCCTGAATTCATAAAAAAATTGATTGAATACACTAAGAATCCGGGCAAGATATTATGTTACAATGCAAACTTCGAAAAAAACATTTTGAAATCGCTTTCAAATGATTTTCCCGATTACAGGTATGCCTTGAATATTATAATCGACAGGATAGTTGACTTAATGATCCCGTTCAGAGAGATGTCTTATTACAAACCTCAGATGAAGGGCAGTTATTCCTTAAAGAATGTATTGCCTGCGGTAGTGCCGGGTTCGGATTACAGCGGATTAGAAATTCAGGACGGCGAAACTGCTGCATTAACATTTATGAAATTATCTTCCATAAAAGATGACAGTCAGGTTAAGAAAATCAGGAGAAATCTGTTGGATTATTGTAAACTTGACACATATGCATTGGTAAAGATACTTGAAGAATTGCAAAAAGTTATCTGATTTCCGCGATAAAAAATCAGGAAATTTAGAGACCAAAAAAAATTAAGTATCTAAAACATAAATTCGTAGTATAAGTAGTTAAAAAATTCTAATGGTGTTAGAACAATTTTAGGTGTGGTTTTTTTATTTTGACATAAAAAAAGGAGAGTAATATGAGTAGAAAAAGTAAAAATTATGGAATAAAGAAAAATTTATCTTTAAGCGACAAAGAAAGATTTTTATACGAAGGTAAATTTATGGATGATGAAATTGATTTGTCGAAAGCAATAGCAAACAACGTAAGGAATGGAATTTATCTTTTCTATCAGAGAAGCATTCCGTTATTTACATACGACTTCTTAAAAACGTATTTATACCGTTTGCATAAAAAATTTCTGTACGATGAGAAAATTAACATTGTCGATTTTTTCGGCATCGGTTCTACGTCCAACCCGATAGCAATAGTACCGCAGATATCCGGAATGACCGACGAAGGTCATGCAAACGTCGAGAATGATATAGTAATAGCAAGTATAAAATATCTTGGAAGTTCATATCAGGTTACCGTGTATTCTATAATCAACAATCAGGGTTACAAACCAACGATAAATTATTATATAGCGGTTTTAGGAACGGAAAGCGGTTCATTCAGAACAAAAGATCTGATTGAGCATTTAATCAATCAATCGATAAACCATTCGGTTTATAAAAACAAAATCATAAAACTCATTTTCGACAACGATGAAAGAATAGATATTAAGTTAGTCAGTCGTAAGGAATTCGAAACAGAGACTATGGATAAAATTTTTATTCCCGAAATTTCGAAATTCGAATTATTAAAATTCAAAAATTGTGTCAGTAACTTCAATCTGTTAGGAATGGGATTAAGATATCTGTTATGCGGTATCCCGGGGACAGCGAAGACAAAAACGGTCAGGACGTTAATTAATATGTGTTACGGAAATGCAACAATAATGTTACTCGAAGGTGAAATTAACTTTAAATGTGTATTCGATTTTGCAAAGATACTTACTCCTTCGATAATATGTCTCGACGACCTGGATTTACTCATAGGGCACAGAAGCATGCATTTAGGCGATGTCAGGCTTAGTTATTTTCTGCAGGAACTCGATGGTTTTTGCAAAAGCAGCATATTTTTACTATGCACGACTAACGATAGGGAGTTAATAGACAAAGCAGCGTCGAGACCCGGCAGATTCGACCTTATAATTGATTTCGGAAAGATAAGCAAGAGCAACTATTCGGATATAATCAATTCAAATTGCAGAAACGAAAAAATTATTTCACTGTTCGATGATCAATTATTGGAAGATTTAAAAAAGAAGAAAGTGACCGGAGCATTCATAGTTAATTTAATAAAGCAACTCGAAATATTAAACACTTTAGAGCCCGGATATGATTTAAGAGATTACATAAACAACTTCATTAAAATCTCATACAAAGGATTTTGCCAGCGCTATAAGGAAGAAGAGGAAACAATCAAATTAGGCTTCTCCGACAACGGCGAGTAACACGAAAAAATTTACAAATAATAAATGTGCTTGTTATGATAAAGTACCCTTGGAGTTGCTTGCCCTCTTGTCATTCCGAACTTGTGAATATCCTTGATTCATAACTAATGCATTTATCACAATACAACAGGAATTCGGGATCTCAATATTTTGTTTAATTTTTCATTTTTATCCAGAATTAATCCATTACAACTGATAGAATTATAAGTTTCGAAAAATTATCCTTGGTGACTGTTTCAAAATCTTATAAGCTATATGTTCTATGTTATGTGTTATTGTGATTCACTTTAGTAATTAAGGATAGAATGAAGGAAATGTATTGTCAGAAAACCTCGAATAATATTGAGAATGCTGTCAAAAGACCCGATACAGGTTGATACCGTATATTTGGTAAGGTAAATACAGAAGCTGGATGATATTTTAAGTATTATGATATTTTTTATTTTTAAGAAATTATCTATTTTTTACTCTTGTATATTACATAATATTATGTAATGCTTCAAGGCAAAATGGACAAAATGCATTTCTAAATAAGGATAATATTTTTTATTGTTTAACAAATTGTTTTGTTCTAAATCCGACATTTTTTCCAAAAAATTCTCAGAATA
>VGWA01000208.1 GCA_016873795.1 Ignavibacteria bacterium | reverse complement strand
TTATAATGACTATAAATACTGGTGGTGGAGAGATTATGATACGGATTATAAATATCTTGTTTATGCCCGCGTGGTCGATAAATCGAGAAGAGAAATTACGGGTATGACTGCAGTGTTCGTTACACGCGGCGGTTTCGCTCTGAATGTTCGAACCGATAAGTATTTCTATTCACCGGGAAATATCGTAACAATCGAAACAGGTGCATTTGATTTTACGGATAAACCGGTTTCAACGGATTTTACAGCCAATATCTATAAATATGAATGGGGTAAATGGGACATAAGCAATAAAAAGCTGGTCGCCTCACTCGATGGAAAAACCGAATCTAACGGAAAAGGATTTGTGAGATATACAATCCCTGAATCCGATGCCGAAGGCTCGTATACAACCGAAATTGTCGCAAAAGATGAAAGAAGAAATGTCGTGAAAACATCAACGAGCTTTTATGTGTCATCGGGCGAAAAATGGTGGTGGTATGACGAAACTTCGGGCGGAATCCAAATACTAAGCGATAAGGATAGTTATAAAAAAGGTGATGTTTGTAAAATTGTTATAATGTCGCCTGTTGAAAATGTTGATGCACTTATTACTTCCGAAAACGGAAACGTTATAGACTATAAAGTGGAAAAGTTCTACGGAAAATCAAAAGTAATTAATATTACAATCGATGATAAATATGTTTCGAATTTTACTGTTACAGTTAACTTCGTTAAAGATAATGTGTATTATACACAGAGTAAACAATTGATGATAATCGCAGAAGATAAGTTTCTTACTGTGGAAATTGACCCTCTTAAGGAAATATTTAAACCTAAAGAAAGCGGACTGCTTAAAGTCAGAGTTCTCGATAATGACGGTAATCCTGTGAGAAATGCAGAGGTATCTATAGGAATCATTGACGAAAGTATATATTCAATTAAAGAAGATAATACCAAAGATATCAGGAAGTTCTTCTATGGAAAGAGTTTTAATCCGGTTTATTCCTCTTATACCGGCAGTTATAATAATTACGGGTATTCAAGATTGTTGTCTATTTATGAAATGTTTGATATGAAATCTATGAAAGAAAAAGAATTCGGAACAGTAAAAGGAATTCTTACTGACAAGGAAAATAATCCCGTCATCGGTGCTGTTATTGTTATTAATGAAATATACGAAGCAGCATATACGGATGATTCGGGTAAATTCGAATTTAAATTACCTGAAGGCGAATTCAATTTAGGTATTCTTACCGATGATGAAGAGATTATCGGTGATACAAAATTAAAAGTTAAAAAAGGCATTACAACCGATATTAAACTTGTTATAGAAGACGGGGATGTTGTTCAAAGATATCCTTTATTTATGACAGATGAAATGAATGGGGGAATCGTATTACAGCAAATGACTTTAAAACCCGAATCGAAGGAAGCACCAAAAAGAATAGAAGCTGAGACAAAAGATAAAAAAAACGGGAAAGAAGATGCTGAAAAAATGAAAGAAGCGGAAATACGAACGGATTTTAAAGATGCTATTCTTTGGTCGCCTTATACTGCAACTGATACCGACGGATATGCGCTCGTTATGGTTAATTATCCTGATAATCTGACCTCCTGGAGAATGACTGCAAGAGTAATCTCTGCCGATACAAAAGTCGGGCAGAATATAAAAAATGTCGTTACAAGAAAAGACCTGCTTGTGAGAATGGAAACACCGAGATTCTTCCAGTATAAAGATGAAGTTACCGTATCAACGACAATACACAATTATTTAAGTACAGAAAAACAGGTGAAAGTAAAATTCAAATCCGAAGGAACTGAACTGCTCGGTGATAATGAGAAAACTCTGAATATTCCGAGTAATTCAGACCGAAGACTCGACTGGAAAGTAAAAGTAAATCAGGCTTACGGAGACTCAAAATTATATGTGGAAGCATTGACAAATGAAGAATCGGATGCTATGGAAATTAAAGTTCCGATGCAGCCGAGAGGACTCCAGGTATCAGTGCCTGTCATAACGGATTTTTCGGAATCGGGAAAAACTGAAATAAAATATTTCGATATTCCTTCAAATACTGATATGAAAACAAGTAAATTTAAATTTACATCTACTCCTTCGCTTGCCGCAACTATTATGAATTCACTCGACGAACTAATAGGATATCCGTACGGCTGCGTCGAACAAACTATGAGCAGATTCTTGCCCTCGGCTATGGTGGCAAATACATTGAAAAATCTGAATATACCGGTCGAAGAAAAAATAAAGACTGAATTACCGAAAATGGTAGATGCGGGAATAAAAAAATTATATTCATTCCAGCATTCCGACGGCGGATGGGGATGGTGGACTAATGATAATTCGAATCCCTTTATGACTGCTTACGTTGTATACGGACTTTCTGTAGCGCAAAATTCCGGCTATAATATCAAAAATGATGTTATTGCAAGAGGTGTTAAGAAAATGAAAGATTTCATTAAAGATAAAGATATTGACGCTACAACAAAAGCATATATTATATATGTGGTTGCTGTTTCAAAAGGAAAATCGGAATCTGCTTTTGTAAAAGAGAATATCGAAAAAATTAAAAATGAGAAACTGAATAATTATGCTCTTAGCTTAATTTCACTTTCTCTCTATTATGTAGACGAAGTTAACTCAGCTAAAGATTACCTGGAACAACTTGAAAGAAATGCAACAGTTTCTGAAACTACTGTTTACTGGGAAGGACAGTCATTCCACTACCGCTGGCAGGATGATAAAGTCCAGACTACTGCATTCGCTCTGAAAGCTTTCGTTAATGTTAATCCGCAGTCCGATAAAATTGATAAAATCATCCGCTGGCTCGTAATGCAAAGAATGGGCGTGTCCTGGAGAAGTACCCAGGAAACCGCTATGATTGTTTATTCGTTCGTCGATTATATGAAGATTTCAAAGGAATTGGAACCTGATTACAATTTAAAAGTGTATTTGAATGATAA
>VGWA01000207.1 GCA_016873795.1 Ignavibacteria bacterium | reverse complement strand
GAATTTTCCGGTATGGAGAATTTTATTTTTGTTTTTGGATTAAACGGATTCGGATAATTCTGATATAATATAAATTCTTCCGGTGTATTCGAGGTTAATGTGTTTGCTGAAGATATGGGCGGGAATGTAAACAGCGAATATACGGGAAGATGGTCGGAAGCATAATGAAGAGCATCCGCTACTATTTGCGGGACAAAATCATTAGGAGGTCTGTTAATCGAATCATTGTAATGATTACCGTCGTTGCCGTAAGGTGTCAGCGAATTCGGAACGTAAGAAATACCGCCGGGATTATTAATCGCATTTGAATACAGAATCATATCAAACCTGTCATCGAGACCTCCGGTAGAGCCGCCTCCGAAGGAACGGACTCTGGTTGACTGGGTGTGGTAAATTGCATATAAACTGTTGTTCCAGATACCTGTCAGATTCAGAGGGTCATTGAGGTTTCCGTCGTATCCCGGTGTTATTTCCAGAAGTTTGATATATGCAGGTTCACCCGAGCGGTAGATGTTGAAATCTCCGCACACTATGAAGTTTGAGTTGAAAGGCAGTGCGTTTGTTACTTTTCTCAGACTGTCGACTTCCGCAGCTCTCAGAATTTCGTTTGAAGTGCCCTCGCTCGCTTTCAGATGAACCGAATATATTCGAAAAGTATCCTGAGAGATTATGTTTACAAGTTTGAATTCGTTTATATCACGCAGGGCTGTTTGTATCGGGGTATTGCTGATGAAGACGAATAACGACTTTTTGTAAAATATACCGTTGTCTGTATCAGGTCCGTCAATAAACGTGCCGGCGCTCCAGAGTGTGTCTTCGTAATTCAATACATTGTTCAGAAATCCGTTAACACCCTGCTGGGAAGTTATTTCCTGAACGACGAGGATGTCAGGATTAAGAGAAGTGATGACAATTCGAAAGTAGGGATTGCGGATTGACGTGTCTGTTCCCGGGTAATTTAAAAGGTTATAGGATGTAATGTTGACCTGAGCATAAGAAAAACCGAGGCAGAAAAGGGAAATTAATAATATTTTCGTTATTCTGAAAATCATCTATTTTTAGAAAGGAAAAAATAAACAAACGCCGGTTGAAATTCAATGTTAAATGAAAAAAACAGATGATAATGAAATACAGATTGAAAAATAAAAGAGTAAAAAACTGGGAATTAGAAATTATGTATTATATCTATGGCATTAAGTAAGAATAATAATAATTACATACATTATTATAATATGTAACCTTAAAAGTAATTTCACACAAGGTTCCCGATGGTATAGTGCTGCCACAGGGAAATTCGATTTTTATCGAGTAAGATTCGGACAGGAGTTTATATATTTTACTGTAGATATTGTTAAGTCCGGGACCTGATGTGTCCTTTGAATCAGCCCAGAACACAAAAGCACCGGTTGTATCGGAAATATTTTTTAAATCTTTCCATCCGTACTGTCCGGCCGTGTCATTATAAAAACCGACTGAATAAACCGGGATGGCATTTCGTTTAGCCGATTTTATCATTGAATCTCTTGTTATACCTGAACTGCCTTCGATTCCGTCGGTAAATGCCACTACTGTCCGGATGAATTGAGAATCGGAAACAGCGGCGACGTCATTGACAGCTTGCGTTATCGACTGATATAATGACGTTAATCCGCTGAAATTATAATCAAGACTGTCCACAGCTCTGTTGAGTAAGAGCTTATCGGAAGTTAAAGGACAGACAACGACAACGTCATCATCATATTTAATGATTTCTGCAATATCATTTGAATGCATTGCTGATATGTACGTTCTGACCCCGCTTTTCATCATTCTAATGTAAACTCCGTCGGGCAAACCCATACTCCCGCTGTAATCCATTGTCAAAGCGGCGGCAATCTTCCTGTTATTGTTTGAAGAAATATTAACATTTCCATTGCAGGAATCTTTAATATTTTTGGAGCTCCAGTATAAAGCAGCAGTTATATTGACGGACTGCAATCCGGTAACAGGATTATTATTCTGATCTTTTACTGAAAAATTACCGGCTACATATTGCTTATCGACCGGCATTACAGAGAATACTGAGGATAGTGAAGTAACCGGAGGTGGGGGGATGACCGGATTATTATCATTTGTCCGGCATCCGGAATATAACAGCGGAATTACTAATGAAAAGAAAAAAATAAAATACAGCTTGTTAATGATTTTTTTTGACATATAAGTAATGAGTTAAATTAAAAAATTTTATTTTTTCAATAAAGAAAATTATCTTTTTAATAATTTGGATTAAAATATATGAAATAATGTCAAATATAAATGTAAAATTAAGTAAAAAAGGAGTGTGGCAAATAGTAGAAAATAAAAGAGATATTTTATGAATTAATTATCTTAAAAAATACGAAGTTAAGGAACTTATTTCGGGTTGTTGGAGTTAAAAAATATGTGAAAAGGGGTGGTCATATCTTTTAAAAAATTTAATCAACAAATTTATAAACTATAAAAAAGAAAGGTTTTAACTATGACAAAAAACCATTCGGTTCTTAATATGACGGAAGATTGTATGAATGTATTTCAGGATGAACGTAATGAATTGAATAAAGATGTAATCTCGTTCAGAACAAATCGCTTTCAGTATTATGAAATCAGAAAACTGCTTGTGAATGTATATATGAAAAAGTTTGATGTGCCGGGTTTGACTGTCAGCAGATTTTTTGCGGTTGACGAGTGTTATTCTTACTTCAAATTTATGACTGTTTATAAAGATTTTGATGATTATTATGATACGAATGAACATAGATTATTTGCAGAGATTAATTATGCCGGGAACAGATATTTTGCGAATTTTTTTGTTATTAGGGAGGATTATCTCTCTACGTTTTATGTTATATTTAATTATTTGAAAAATTCAATTCCGTGTATGCATATCGGAGAGAAATTGTTTAAAATATCTGTGAAATATTGTCCTTCTTTTAAGAACCGTATAATCG
>VGWA01000206.1 GCA_016873795.1 Ignavibacteria bacterium | reverse complement strand
CTCCCGGAGTAACTCTTTCAGTATTAAGAAATGAACCAACCGATAATCCAAATCAAGACTATATGTATAACGGAATCGTGCTCGGGAAGTATTATAATTCAAATACAGGAAACGAATTAATAATAAAATCTCAGGATGATAAATATTCTGCAGGTAAAATATTTTTAGGACACTCGGATGATATAGACAGCAATAACAGAATTGTAATAAATTCTTATTCATCCTTAAAAGCTGAATCCGGAAGTATATTAGAGTTGGGTGAAAAATCCGAAATTGATGTAGAGATATCATCTAACGATTCGATTCACAGAGGTATGTTGATATTGCAAAACGGCTCAAACTTAATAACTCACACTCAATCAAAAATTATTGTAAAGCATGTCGGTGTATTTGAAAATAATGGTGCTAATATTTCAAATTCGAGTAACTTTCATCTGAATATTAGTGATGGAGGAAAATATCATGTTATAGCCGAAAACTATATTCACACCATCAATAACGGAGCGTATATAGTCTTAACAAATGGAACTATTGAAATTGCAAATAACTCAAAACTGATATTTGACGGAAATCAATCATACCTGGTAATCACAAACAACTCAAATATTATTTTAGGTCAAAATGCAAGTATTGAATTTAAAGACGGAGCGTATCTTTTAGCAGACGGAGCGACTTTTTCTGCTTCGAATCCAAACGTCAACTGGAAAGGACTTGTCTTCGAAAACGCAGGCGAGCAGACTACTATTCAAAACTGTACTTTCAACAATGCAATATTGCCTGTAAAAATAATAAATGACGAGCATCATGCACAGTATAGTAAAGTCATAACAGGTAATACTTTCAACGTGATAAGCAGTTGCAGGGGAGTTTATGCCGAAAATGTATTCGATTTACTGCTTCAAGATAATACTTTTAATTTGAGTTCGAATAGTGTAGGATTTCATATGGAAAATATATACTACAATTCACCGCAATCCGATACAACGGACAATAACGAAGGTAATAATCTATGTATAATTCATAACACATTCAACAACGGCTCGATAGGAATTGCACTCGAATGCAACACTTCTGCACTTACACCTTTTTTCATATACAGAAACTCATTCAACGGTAATTCTGTCTGCGGGATATACGGAAGAAAAATAAAAGGTAGTATAAAAAACAATAATATATACAGCAGCGGGAAAGGAATATATCTTTATCAGAGCAATCCGGAATTATTCAATAATGATTTGAGAAATTATGGATGCAATATTAACTCGAATATATATTCATTTGTGCGTCTTGCTCCCGTATCACAGGGAAATCAATTATTCTGGACCGGCGGAAGAAATAATTTATTATCATACGAAAATAATAATATAGACTACAACGACGGATATGCATACCTGGAGGACGGAGAGAACTTTATCGAAATCAGCGACATCGAGAAATATCATTTAAACGGAACGATATTGCTGGAAACCGAAGACCCGATATATTATGTACGCAACAATTGTTTTAATCTTCAGTACGAGCCATATTCTTCACTTTTAAAATCCGGAACGAACGAGGAAGTGATAACCGATTATTCGGGTTCGACATTTAATTGTACATTAGATAATTTACAGGATTATATACTCGTTAATGCGGGATATGGAATCTACGACACGATTTTCAAATCTGTCTCTCAATATTCACCGTCTCAAAGCGATGAAGAGTTATTCGGAATAGCATATCAAAACCTATTAAACGGTAATATATATAATGCAATAAATAATTATAAACTTATTATTGATAATTATCCAACAAGCAATTATTTAAATTCCTCGTTATACGATTTATATTACAGTCATGAAGAGCTTGATACATGTGAAGACCAGAATTACAGGGACATACTATTCGGGACATTAAAAACATATCTTGAAACGAAAATAACATCGGGAAATTATAGTGATGAATTCAATGACATAGCATATGATATGACATTAATGTGTTTGACAAAGATGGAGGAATACGAGCAGGCATTAAGCGGATATGAGTTCATAGTATTATTTCATAATAATCCTGATGTAAAACTACTTGCAAGCATAGATTATACTGAAATAGAGTCATTACTCGGATGGGGCGGAAGTGAGAATGAGAACACACAGAAAATGACCGATGAAGAATTCATCAAAAAAAGAATGAATATAATAGAAAAATCGATTATTGGCGACCCGATAAAAGAAAAGATGAAGAAGATATATGATTCGAAAAAAAATAAAAGACAGAATAGACTTGAAAAACGACTGCTTGAGAATGGGGATAATAATTCTGAAAGAATAAGGATAATGATATCGGAAAAAACCGAAGTGGAACAGAAAACTAATCAGAGAGCATTGAACAACATAAGAAATAACAGGTTATTAAATAAAGAGGAAACTGAGAAGAGAAGAATAGAAGATATATTTTATCTGATAAATTCAAGCAGTAAAGCAATAGAAATTAGTAGAACTAATTCTGTTATACCTTTTGAATATAAACTTAGTCAGAACTATCCGAATCCGTTTAATCCCGTGACGAAGATACAGTATTCACTGCCGAAGGCGGGATTTGTTACTTTGAGAATATATGATATATTAGGCAGAGAAGTCAGGACGCTTGTAAACGAATATAAAAATGCGGGTAGATATATAACCGAATTCGACGGCTCGAACCTTTCGAGCGGAGTATATTTCTACAAACTCGAAGTTAACGGTTTCAAAGATGTAAAAAGAATGATGCTGATAAAGTAATGAGTGGCAAGTAACTCGTAACACGTAACGAGTAACATAAGGGTTATCGTTGAAAAACGTTAACCCTTTTTTATTAATGTAGAATTAAGAATGCAGAATTATAAAGAACTCTTCTATATTTTTTCATTATTAATTTTTAATTCTAAATTTATATGTCATATGTTATATGCAATATGTTATATGTTATATGTCATATATTATATATTATA
>VGWA01000205.1 GCA_016873795.1 Ignavibacteria bacterium | reverse complement strand
TTATTATAATTCCTATTTCAATTATTAACATCATAACCAGAATCGTTAAAAGAAAACATAAAACCCTTATCATCGAAAGGTTTTTCTTGTCATCTGAAAATAAATTCTTCATATCGGAATGCAAAACTTCATTTTTGTCTGTTTTAGTCAGATTTTCCCTAAAAAAAGACATTTTTTCTATTTATATTTCTTTTTCTATTTCTACTTCTATTTCTATTTATACTTCTCAAAGCATTTGGTAACCCTTTAAAACCCTTTAAAATCCTTTTAAATCTTTTCTATGTATTTGTCTTTGTTTATTAATTCATCTCGTTTTAAGTCTCTGTGCTCCGCATATCCGTTTGATATTGATTTTTCAAGTGCATAATCCATTGCATATTGAAGTATCTTAAAATATCGTATTTCACGGTATATCTTTTTAAGGCATCGAAAAATAAATATTATCCCTGTTATAACAATTCCAATCAGTATTTTATTAACTATCGGACTGTTTATTATTAAACTTATTTCATCAATTAATTTGTATTCCATTACCTGAACCTCGTATATTTTAATAGTAGTTTTCTCCAGTTATCCTCAAGCTTGTCATCAGTAGCATATTCAACTGTGCTGACGTAAACAGAAGGGTCGTAGTTTTCCGGATTAACATATCGTCTTGTAAGTCCTAATCTTTTCTCGCCAATCCAGGAATTATAAATCCAGTGTGCTGCAATTTCATAAACAATCCCTTTTATGTCTTTTGGAATTGCATAAATTCCGTCGTTTGATGTAGGGTCAAAACCCGCTCTGTAATTAATTTTTATGTTGTCTATTCCAGTCGGAAATTTTTTTCCGTTTATTAATATAAGTTTTCCGGTCTCATAATCTATGATTGATTCATTAGTAATATCATTAATTAAAGGAATGTTAAATTTGCCGGTAGTTCTGTAAAATATTGAGATTAATCGAAATACAGGAAAATATAAAAGCAGTTCAATATCGTGGTCTCTTCCGCTTATAATTTGTCCGTAGTCTTTCAATAATAAGTCCCGCTTTGCTAAATTTTGTATTTTCGATTCTGCATACCATATAGCTTCACGTAAAAAGTCTTCTGTAATAAGTGGGAAATCTTCTAATTTTCCGAGATATAATTGTAATTCTTCAATTGATAAGATGTTAGACATTTTTTAATATTCTTTTAATTTCCTCGACAGCTTTTTTTTCATCCTCCGGCTTAACTTCAATAAGTTTATTCTTTATCGGCTCAGCGTCTTTTTCATCCATCTGAATTTTTTGTCCGGGTTTTAATATAAAACCGCAGAATTTAACCCAATCCTTTGTAATATAATTCTTAATCATAACTATATTTATTATTTAGTAGTTAATTAAGTCTATTTAATGCATTTTCTTACTGTTTTAAACGGCGTCCGGAACGGTTCTGATTCCAGACGCCTATTATGTCAAGTTTAAGGAGGATCTTAGAACTTTGCTTCTGTTTTTAATTTAACATTTATAATTTAACATTTAACATTTATAATTGTCTCTGCGTCTCTGCGTCTCTGCGTCTCTGCGTTATAACTTTTTTCATTTAACATTTAACATTTATAATTTAACATTTATCAAAGGTATTCTTTATAGTGATTTAAAAAATCCTTCGGCTTATAAATCCATTTTGTTTTTGGACTCTTTATAAGGTCTTTGTAGTTTTCGAGTGCTTTGAAAAATTCTTTCAGGTCTCCGTTCAGCGAGGCAAATATTTTTTTTGTTTTCTCGATGTCTGAGTTCTCCGGATATGTCCCTTTACCCCAGGGATAGCATTCCCAGAAAGTCTGGAAATGTTCTGAAATATCCGAAATACTCTCTTTTGTAGTTTTTTCGTTTATCAGGTTTTCTAAAATTTCGTAATTGAATTTTTGAATTGTTTTTTTTACTTCATCCGGAAGCAAGGATATTATTTCTTTTACATTCTTAATCATATTCGGATTATACTTTTGATTTTTAGTATAATTCCGGATTATGATGTAATTGTCTTTATAAAGGATTTTCTTATCGGATTGAAATTTATCGAGGATTGCAGCAACCTTACTTTTTGTAATACCGGATTCGAAAGTTATCGTCTTTAAACTTATTTCGTAAATACCGGCAAGGTTACATTCAGGATTAGAAAGGAAATAAGCATATAAAAGTTTTTCATCTTTTTTTAGACCCTGAATGTAAGGGTCTCTCCAGAAATAACTGTTTATGCTTTTAAGTTTTTTCATATACGCTGATGTTTCGTTCTGTTGGTCCGTAATATCTTATTCCACTTATTTTCACTTTACCCGCTTTTTGTAATTCGTTCAGGCGGGCTCTGACTGATGTAATGAGTAGACCGCTCATCTTTGCCAGCTCCCAGGCATTAAATTTGCCTCCATTGAGAAATTCCAGGATTAAATCCTGCTGCTTTTTCCTGTCAGTCCTGTCATAAGACTGTCTCTTTATTGCTGTTCCGGTTATTGTTTCCATAGCTTTTATTTTTATAGTTAATAAGGGCTTTTTCGAGGATTTTACTCTTGCTTTCGTTTCCTGGATTGTGTCTTTTGTGAATCTCATCAATGAGTTTAGCTGAACGTTCTGTGATGCTTCTTGTTACAAATAATTTCCTTTGTTTTTTCATTTTATTTTGTTTATTTTATATTAAATTAATTTGTTTTAAAATAATAGTAAATTTCTACTATGTCAAGTCATATAGAAGGTTATAATTACTACTTATGAAAAGTCATAAATCAGATATCGTTCGTAGAATTTTGGATTTAATTGAGAAAAATGGTATTACACAATACAGGTTGGCTAAGGAAATAGGTGTTTTAAATGCTACCCTCAATAAGACCTTAAAATCTGATAATGCTTTTTCTTCTTCAAAAACCCTTTTAAAAATCGCACAATATTTTAATGTTGATATAGAATATCTAATATCCGGCTATTATGATAAGAATGAGATAATTGAGAAATGTTATAACAAAATTGATAAA
>VGWA01000204.1 GCA_016873795.1 Ignavibacteria bacterium | reverse complement strand
GTATAATGTTTGCTCAATACTTTCTGTAGACTGAACGCTAATAAATTGTTGTAAATGATAAAAGAGTTATTACGCGATTTGTATTATTTTAATTCAGAACTTCTTTCTCTGTCACTTTATTAGTATTAGCTTTTTTATTGAAGTGTAATTGTCAGTTGACATTTTGTAAAAATATACTCCGCTCGGTAAACCGGCTGCATTCAGCATTACTTCATAAGTTCCGGGTTCAAGAAAATTGTTAACTAAGCAAGTAACCTCTTTTCCGGTAATATCATATACATTTATTTTAACTAATTTTTTAAAGGGTAAATCAAATCTGATTCTTGTTACCGGGTTGAAAGGGTTAGGATAGTTTTGCGAGAGCTTGTATTCTTTTGGAATTTCAGTAGAAATATTAGTAATGCCCGTAATATTCTGCCATCTTGCAGTTTCTACTATGGCATTATGCATGATGTGCGTGATTACAGAATCTGTGCCGGAACTATCGGGACTTGTATATGCGCCCGTTCCTGCTCCTGTCCAGCCTCTGAATTGATAAGTCTGTCCACCTGTACTGTATATCCTTGAGTTAACACCGAAAGTGAATGCTACGGCAGAATCATAAAAAATTCCGCCGCCAAAGGTGTTACCTATTGAGGATACTATCGTAAGTTTAAATTGGGTTTTGTAAAAGGCTGTTAATATTAAGGGTTCGGTTATTGTTATGGTTTGTGCAGTATCCCCGTTGTTGCTCCAGTTCGTGTATACGTATTGAGTTCCTCCCAATACTCGCGGACTGATTGCTTTGATATTTACAGAGGAACCGTTATTAAATATAAAGGTTTTTCTGGTATTGTGTTGTATTCCGTTAACCTCATAATAACAGAAACCCTCTCTATTTGTACCTATTGAAACCGGAGATGCATTTATATAAACGTCAATATTTCTACGATGTACCGGAGTTCCGTTTGATCCTGTCGCATCTACATATATTGTGTGTTGTCCCGGAGTTACCGTTCCTGTTGTCTTTATTCTTAAAGTAACGGAATCCGGAATAGTAGTAATTGAATCTTTTCCGTTTACAAAAGAAAGACTTATGCTGCCGGTTGCAGGTGCAGTATCTACAGCTGCCGTGAACCTGACAATGTCATTATATAACTTCGAACCGGGTACCTTTATTACCGCAAAAGCGCTGTCGTTGTTCAGCATTATTGAATCTATTGTTCTTGTTGTCATTGCAAAATCGGGAAACCATGCAACATAACTGCCGAAATTACCTGCTCTGTAATCTGTCCAGACCATCAACGAAGTTTTGCTGTTTGATGTAATCGCATCATAATCGCCAAGATATCTTGGAGTTCCACCTCCTCCGCATGTCGAACAATCTATTTTAAAATGACGTGTTGTAATTCTCTGGTTTGCTACGAAAGAAACACCTCCGTTGTCGGAATATGAAGCATAAACATCACAACTGTCGCTTGTGGGACAATTTCTTGTGTCGAGCCATTTGACGTATAACCTGCCTGTTTCTTTGTCGCACCATATCGCCGGAAACCATTGATGATTTGCCTGAGGATTTGCATCATCGTTTATTCTTACTCGTGTTGACCATGTTACACCCTGGTCGGTTGAATATCTGCAGAAGACATCCGGTTTATTACCGTTTCCGGGAGGATCATTGTCTGCATATATTAAATATAACCTGCCCCTGTAAGGACCATAGCTGTTATCTGCTGCTATAAATGGATATGGTCTTGTACGCATGTTTTCAACCGAGTGCCTGTTGTTTACAGCTGTTCCGACGTAACCAGCAAATTGTTGGTTGGAAGAAAGATTGAAGGTCAAACCGCCGTCAGTTGATTTGTAAAAGTAATAATATGGTGTAAAAGTACTGCCGTAATTCGTTACGACATATACCACTCCGCCCGGGATATCTGTTCCTGGTCCTACTCTTGGTCCTACGCACACCATCATACCCGGAAGGTTTTGTGTGTTAGGAGAAAATGTAGCTTGGAATGTTGTTCCGAAATTTGTACTTCTTGAAAACGAACCATAACCGCTTCCTGCCGTCATTGTACAATATACATAATTTGCGTAGGGACCACCCGTCTGATCACAGGCAATCCAGTTTTTGTCGTTTCCGCTGATGGCAAAAACCGGGGGAAACCAGCTCTGTCCATTATCTGTGGATTTAACCACATAACACCCTATAATAGTACTGCCTGTCATGTTCATATAGTATAAATTTCCAATGCTGTCATATGCCGTAACCGGATCACCGGCAGGTGATGGTAGATTTGGATTGTTGCTGAACCAGTCAAGCCCGTTCATTGTATAATGAGTTGCATTAATGTTGAATGCGGTGAAATGCTGTAAAATATTCAATGGATTCATCGACATATGCGGCTCAGCAAAGTCAACCCCGAGAAAAATATTGTCATATCCTTCCGGAGACGTTACAATTTGTATTTCTTTAGAGGAATGTAAAATTTGTGATTGTCGGAGTAATTCAAGCGGGATTCTGTCAAAATTCGGGTCGTCCCAGTTTTGTGTGTAACCTGTTCCAAATAGGAATAAAAACAATAAAAGATTTCCGATAAGTAATTTTTTTATCATTTCTTGTCTTTTAGTTAATATTAAAAAATTTATAGTTTGATACTATATAAGATATAAGTTATAAACAACAATTCAATACAATATTTAATATATAATAAATAAATTTTTCCTGTAATTAAATATTAATGCTCTAAATTTTTATACATAATTAACGTAAATAATATTTCTTTGTTTCAGTTTTTTCCCCTGCTTTTTTCCGGACATTTATTTTCGGATTATTTTAAGTGTATCTTGTTATCCTATTTTGTGTGGATACGATATGAACCAAAACACAATGAAGAACAAAACATCAACATCTGAACACTGCTGTCCAAAATAAAAATGGAACTTGAATAAAACATAAAAAACAATCGATTTTGGACAGATTTTTCGTTAAATAGAGGATATTTTAAAACAAACCC
>VGWA01000203.1 GCA_016873795.1 Ignavibacteria bacterium | reverse complement strand
TCCGCTCGATAGGTTCGTGCCGTCGAATTCGGTTATGTATCTCCCCGCATTTCTGTATTCGTTTACAAGCATTCTTACTTCTCTGCCCAATATGTCATATATTTTCAAAGTAACAAGCCCTGCCTTCGGCAGTGAATATTCTATCTTCGTTACGGGATTAAACGGATTCGGGTAGTTTTGAATAAATATATAATTTTCACTAATAACTGCCGTATTATTTTCAACTCCGACAACTCCTGCCGGATTATAAACATATAAACCGCCCGCTACACAAATCCACATATTGCCATATTTATCCTTTGAAAAATTGAATACATCGTTGATGAAAGGATAAGGAAATATTTGCCATGTTGTATCATTATAGATTGCCAATCCATTTCCTCCAATCCATTTTACATTATTGTTATCAACATATACGGAATATAAATTATTGTGATGAATACCGGAATTAGTTGTATTATAAACTGTCCATAAATTTTGCGATTCGTTATATTTTGCCAATCCTCCGAAAAATGTCGCAAACCATAAATTATTTTGCAAATCCGATGTTATCATATAAATCCAGTTACTTGGTAAACCTGAATTCTGAGTTTTATATACTGTCCAGTTTACTCCGTCGAACTTTGCTACCCCTCCCATATATGTTCCGACCCAAACAATATTGTTTTTTACAAAGACATCCAGTGTCGAATTGGTCGGCAGACCTGAATTGCTTGTATTGTAATAAACCCAGCTTGTATCATTGTATTTAAACAATCCGTGTCCTGCAAACCACTTAATGTCATTGTCATCAACATCAACATGACCAGACCAGTTAACGGGTAACCCGGTATTTTCATTGTTATAAATGTTCCAGTTTACTCCATCATATTTTACAATTCCTTTACCCGGACAAGTCATCCACATTTTGTTTTTTTTATCCAACACAATTCCATAACAGTGATTTTGCGGCAATCCTGAGTTTAATGTATCATACACCGTCCATATATTGCCTTGTAATCTAACAAATCCGTTATCCGTGGTAATCCACTTTACATTATTGCTGTCAATTAAAATACTACCTATTAAGTTACTGGGTAAACCTGAGTTATTTGTCGTGTAAATCACCCACTGCGTCTGTGCCTGAACCAGAACAGAAACTGATAACAATAGATATATTATTAATAAAATATATTTCATTTTAATTTATTTTTTATTTCCTAAAAATTAATTTCTTAGTTTTCGTAAAATCTCTCACACTCATTTTGTAAAAATACACTCCGCTTGATAATCCTTCCTCATTAAAGCTGACCTGATATGTTCCCGAAGGAATGAGTGGGTGCCCTTTTATTTTAAGGTGCTCGGATAATAGTTGTTTGTTTTAGTTTATTATTTTTGTAATACAATTTTATGAACCTTCACTCTTGAATCTATCTTTAAAACTGCAAAATAAATACCGCCGGCTAAATTTATTCCATTAAAACTAACTTCATATTCTCCTATATCCTGTTTCTTATTTACAAGTGTTGCAATTTCTTTTCCAAGAATATCGTATATTTTTAAAGAAACATATTTATTGTTACCTAAAGTCTCTCCTTGTCTTGCTACTTGATACTTAATTTTTGTTTCACTGTTAAAAGGATTTGGATAATTTTGAATGAACATATAATTTTCACTGATAACTGTCGTATTATTTTCAACCCCGACAACTCCTGCCGGATTATAAACATATAAACCGCCTGCTGAACAAATCCACATATTACCATACCTATCCTTTGAAAAGTTGAATATATCCCCAATAAAAGGATAAAAAAATATCTGCCATGTTGTATCATTATAAATTGCTAATCCCCATCCACCTATCCATTTTACATTATTATTGTCTACATATACGGAATATAAATTATTATCATGAATACCGGAATTAGTTGTATTATAAACTGTCCATATATTTTGCGACTCGTTAAATTTAGCCAATCCTCCAAAGAATGTTGCAAACCATAAATTATTTTGTAAATCTGAAGTTATCATTCTAACCCAGTTACTTGGTAAACCTGAATTCTGAGTTTTATATACTGTCCAGTTTACTCCGTCGAACCTTACTAATCCTCCCATATATGTTCCTACCCATACAATATTATTTTTTACAAGTGCACAAAGTGTCGAATTGGTGGGAAGTCCTGAATTACCGGTGTTGTACCATACCCAGTTTGTATCATTGAATTTAAATAATCCTGCTCCTACGATCCACTTGTTATTATAATCATCTACATCCCCTACAGCAGTCCAATTAACTGGAAATCCTGTATTTTCGTTATTATATATCGTCCAGTTCACTCCGTCATATTTAACGATACCTTTTCCTCCACAAGAAAGCCAAATATTATTTCTCTTGTCTTTTCTAATTACACCGCATGCATTTTGAGGTAAACCTGAGTTTAAGGTGTCATATACTGTCCATGTAGTGTCTTGTAGTTTTACAAATCCGTTATTTGTGGTAATCCATTTAACATTATTGCTGTCTATTAATATACCGCCCACTAAATTACTGGGTAAACCAGAGTTATTTGTAGTATAAATCACCCACTGCGGTTGTGCCTGAACCAGAACAGAAACTGATAACAATATAAATATTATTAATAATAATTTTTTCATTTTTGTGTATGTTTTATTTTGCAAAAACAAGTTTCTTCGTTTCTGAAAAATCTCCCATTGTCATTTTGTAAAAATAAATTCCGCTTGTGAGTCCTTCCGCATTAAAACTGACCTGATATGTTCCGGGTTGTTTGTATTCGTTGATAAGAGTTTTCACTTCTCTTCCTAATAAATCAAAAACCTTAATTTCCACTACTCCCGATTTTGACATTTGAAATTTTACATTTGTCATTGTATTGAAAGGGTTCGGAAAATTCTGATAAAGTTTGTAGTTATCAGCCACTTGTCCATTTAAATTTTCGATTATAACTAAAGGTTGTCCACCGGTTGTCGTATGCATTATTTTTCCTGCTCCTCCTACTCCCCAACCGATTGAATCATTATAAAACCAAATAGAACCCC
>VGWA01000202.1 GCA_016873795.1 Ignavibacteria bacterium | reverse complement strand
TTCAAACGAAATTCTGAGAGCTGCGGAAGTCGACAGTCTGAGAAAAGTAACAAACGCACTGCCTTTCAACTCAAACTTCATAGTGTGCGGAGATTTCAACATCTACCGCTCGGGTGAACCTGCATACATAAAACTTCTGGAAATAACACCGGGATACGACGGAAACTTCAACGACCCTCTGAATCTGACAGGTATCTGGAACAACAGTTTATATGCAATTTACCACACCCAGTCAACCAGAGTCCGTTCCTTCGGAGGCGGCTCTACCGGCGGTCTCGATGACAGGTTTGATATGATTCTGTATTCAAATGCAATTAATAATCCCGGCGGTATTTCTTACGTTCTGAATTCGCTGACACCTTACGGCAACGACGGTAATCATTATAATGATTCGATTAACAGACCTCCTAATGATTTTGTCCCGCAAATAGTAGCGGATGCTCTTCATTATGCTTCCGACCATCTTCCAGTATATTCGCTGTTTATATTCCCGCCCATATCTTCAGCAAACACATTAACCTCGAATACACCGGAAGAATTTATATTATATCAGAATTATCCGAATCCGTTTAATCCAAAAACAAAAATAAAATTCTCCATACCGGAAAATTCCTTCACAACAATAAAAATTTTTGATATTCTCGGGAAAGAAATTGATATTCTTGTAAATGAAAAACTGCAACCCGGTACTTATGAAATTAACTGGGATGCTGCATTATATCCGTCGGGAGTTTATTTTTACCGGATTGAAACCGATAGATATACGGATGTAAAAAAGATGTTGTTGATAAAATAACGGACTTAATCCCCGGTACACCGGAAATATAAATTTCGAAAAATTTTAACCTGTTTTATTAAAAATAATACCTCACCTTAGCGGCATACTGCAGAGTATTAATTATTTCATCAGTCAAATTATACTTCAGACGGTTATAAGTTGCTTCAATACCGATATCAAAATCCTTATGACCCGTATATCCTATTCTCAGTCCGTAAGTAACAATGTTATCGGCATTTTCGCCTCCTTCCGAAAACGCATTATATTTAATACTTCCGAGAATCCCTACAGGAAACCTGATATATTTTACATTAATAAAATCTACCGAAGCTGCAAGACCGATTCTGTAGTTATCCCTGTTCTTTTCCTTAAAAGGTTTGCCGAATCCGAATCCCGCATTTCCGAGAAACCCGAACCAGTCGTTCGGTGCATACGCCGCGTTTACATTTAAAAACATTCTCGTAAGATAATCTTCCGACAGCAAATTATTCTTTACGGTCGTATCACCTATATTTTTTACGATATCCTTAATATATTCATACAGTGAGTACGAATAAACATGGCTGGAATTAAAATCAGCATCTAAAGACAGCATAAACTCCTTTTCATTAACTACTCTGAATTTACTTCCGATTGTAAATCCGGTTGCATAAGATATACCCGACTTGAGAATTGTATAAGTATTAGTTCCGAGTCTGCCTCTGCCGCCGAAATTCCCGTATAGAGCCAGCCAGTCGTTTAATGCATACTGAAACTCGATTTCGGCAACCAGATAAGTCATATTTCCCGACATTGTATCAATAATATTTCCGTTAAAATTTCTGATATAACTTTTTAAATCCAGTGCTGTCCCGCTCCCTGCATTAACCTTAAAGTATGTATTAACAAACGGGTCTTTAATAATTTCGGACGGCACGAATCTGAATCCGTTCAGTATCGGAAGCCGTTTCTCGGTTTTTAAAATTATTGTATCGGAAAATTTATTATTATGTTTCCTGAAATAATCCGGATTGTTTTCTGATATGTTTTGAATGGTTATCTCCTTATTACCGCATTCATCAAACGCGGAATACTTATTCAATTTAAAATTTTGAGGTTGTACATTTTTGCAAAACACGGAAATAATCACAAAAAGAAAAATCAATGTTATAATTTTTTTCATAAAATTTTTTCAAAAAATTCTGGATAAAGAATGTTGAAAAAATACTTACTGTAAATCCTAAAAAAAAGTTAATTATCCGCAACAATATCCGTAAAAAATTCAATTGTCAAGAATTACAAATACTCATTTTAAATTACTCCGACTGTTATAAATTTTTCATTTAATTTAAAATTTAATTAATTTAACTTACTCAAAAATCTTCTGCAATTTTATATAACTACAAATGATAACCGACATCGAAGGCAACACTTATAAAACGGTAAAAATCGGCTCTCAGGAATGGCTGGCAGAGAACCTTAACACGTGCCGTTACCGGAACGGCGACATCATTCCGCAAGTCCGGGACGCTGAAGAATGGAAAGACCTGACAACGGGTGCCTGGTGTTATTCCGAGAACGATGCGGTAAACGGAAAAGCTTACGGTAAACTTTATAACTGGTACGCCGTCAATGATTCACGCGGACTGGCTCCGGAAGGATGGCATATTCCGACAAAAGAAGACTGGAAAATCCTGATTGACTTTTTGGGCGGAGAAATTGAAGCCGGCGGTAAGCTCAAAGACACTAAAATATGGAAAAGTCCGAATAAGGGTGCGACAAACGAGAGCGGTTTTTCCGCGATACCCGGCGGATTCCGGAACGTAGCCGGAATCTTCAACGAATTTACGGACGAATGCTACTTCTGGTCTGCATCGGAAAGCAGTTTCGACTATGCATATTTCTATAACCTCAGTTATCTTTACAAAAATATACTCGGTAGCGACTCCAGCAAGAAATTCGGATTATCCGTACGCTGTCTTAAAGATAGCTGATAGCTCATAGCTGATAGCTCATACCTACTTCGTATTCATTCTGAATACGAAGTGAGATTTGTGTATTCCGAAACAACTATTCTTTTTAATAAAATGGCAGTATCTTTGTAAAAATCCGGTTTCTGTACAGGAACCGCGAAACATTTTATTGCGTTTCAAAACACGGGGCATAATCCCGAACCGGTAAACAACAAAAAAAATCAAAAATATTTTTACTGCTGATAAAACTGACAGTTAATAATGACGAAAAATAATAAAAATAATAATTCAAAAATCTCCGAACTCAGACTTCTGACAACAGTCGAAAAAATTGGCAATAAACTACCTCA
>VGWA01000201.1 GCA_016873795.1 Ignavibacteria bacterium | reverse complement strand
CTGAATAATTTTTGTTCTCTTGATAAATGTATCCTTTACATTGTCGTTTACTATTAAATCTATATACCTTTGCCTGTAACGTAATTCGATATCCGCAAATGCATCGTGTATGATTTTTTCACCAGTTTCGCTGATTTCTTCCTTTACTACCGGCAGGGGATATACGGATTTCGAAAGCAATGTCATTTCAGTAGCATGTATGGTAATCTCCCCTGTTTTCGTCCTGAACGCAAAACCTTTAACACCAATAATATCTCCTATATCCAGTAGTTTTAAAACTTTATATGATAACTCTCCTACGTCATCTTTCTTTATATAAATCTGTATCCTGCCCGTTTCATCCTTGATGTGGCAAAATGTTGCTTTACCCATCCTGCGGATTGCCGCTATCCTTCCCGCCGCCGAGATTATGTTCTCTCTCTGCATTTTCTCTTCTTCTTCGCCCGATGGGTCGCGGTAACCTGAAATTATTTCGGCTGAATTATGCGTTACTTTGTAATTATGCGGATAAGGATTTATTCCGAGTTTCCTTATCTCCTCTAATTCTTCGAATCTTCTTTTTATTAGTTCGTTTTGTTCGGTCAAATTTTTCTTTTTAATTTTATAAAAAATTTTTCAGATTGTTTATTTCTTCGGCTTTTAAATATCTCCATTTTCCCGGTTTAAGGTTTACGGTCTTTAATCCGCAAAATTCCTCGCGGTGTAGTTTTCTTGTGTAGTATCCGAATTTTTCAAACATATTTTTTACCTGATGTTTTCTGCCTTCGCTTAATGTTATCATTACCTTCTTCCTGTCTTTCTTATCCGGAAATTCTATTTTACACGGTTCGGTTTTCTTTTTTTCGATTACAACTCCTTTCATTAAAAGAATTCTGTGTTTTTCTTCCAGCGGTTTTGAAAGTATTGCAAGATATTTTTTAGAAACTTTAAAAGAAGGATGAAGTAGGTTATTCGTTAATTCACCGTCGTTTGTCAGAAGTAAAACTCCCGTAGTATCCCAGTCTAATCTCCCGACCGGAAATATTCTCTCTTTTATGTTGATTAAATCTATCACCGTCTTCCTGTTCTTCTCGTCGCTTACGGATGATATGGTTTTCTCCGGTTTGTTTAATAATATATAAATCTTCCTGTTTTTTATTCTGATAAGCTCGCCGTCTATCGCTATTTTGTCTGTCTTCGGATTTATCTTATATCCCGGAATTGTCATTGTAATTCCGTTTACTGTAATTCTCCCCTGTAATATATATTCGTCTGCCTTTCGTCTCGATAAAATTCCGTTTTCGGATATGAATTTGTTTATTCTAATTAAACTTTCATCCGCCATGTTTATCGATGTTAATTGTTGGAGAATAAAGTATTGCTTCCGATTTCCCCTGTCCTGTCGTCATCACGGTCTTTGAGCTCTTTTTCGTCCTTTTCAGTCTGTTCTGTGTCTTTTTCCTGTTCGGTATTTTGTATCATTTCCTCTGCCGCATTATTCTTTATCGCTTCCGGATTGTTCATCGAATTAAATAAATCTATGTCCGCTTCGGTTATACCTTCGATTTTTTCGGTTTTCAGAATTTCATTTATTTCCTTCAATCTGGGAAGGTCTTCGAGCGAATTCATTCCAAGCACCTTTAAAAAATTCTTTGTAGTGCCGTATAATATCGGTCTGCCCGGTGATTTCGCCCTGCCCATAATCGTTATTAAATCCCTTTCGAGAAGCGAATTTACTATGTAATCTACATTTACTCCTCTTATAAATTCGATGTTCGAGCGGGTTATCGGCTGCTTGTATGCTATAATTGCGAGTGTCTCGAGAGCAGATTGAGATAATTTCTTCTTTTGTGTCTCGGTTCTTAATTTACCTACAAAATGTGCATACCTTGCTTTTGTTGCAAATTGATATCCCCCTGCAATTTTTATTATCTCGAATGAGTTGTCGTTTGCTGTGTAACTCTCATTCAGTTTTTCGATTGATTCTTCAATTTCCGCAGGTTTTAAATCTATTTTGAAACTTAATAGAATTTCGGAAATTTGTTTTACGGTGAGTTCTTCCTCGGATGCGTATAAAATTGCTTCTATTATATTTGTAATTTCATCGTTTTGCAAAATCAGGTGGTTTCCGATGATTTAAATATCGAAAAATTTGAAATCTCGTTAGGGTCAACCAGTAACTGTATGTAACCCTCGAGTGTGAGTTGAAGCATTGCAAGAAATGTGCATATTATTTCGAGTTTGCTGCTCATATTCGATGTTAATTCGTCGAATTTTATCAGCGCTGGCTCTGAAAAATATTTGATCAGGAAATCCCTCTGTGACTCGGGCGTTACATCCATTATTTCTATCGGATGTACTATGTCCCTCCTCGTTTTTTCGAGAAGTTTCTTGTATTCGGAAATAAGATTGTATAAAGTCAGATTCCTCAAACTTAAATCGGAGAGAATGTCTGTTTCGGTTGTTTTTGCGTCTGCATTGAAATATCCTCTGTATATTATTTTTCTTGCTTCTTCCTCGTATTTCGAAATCTGTTCGCTTATATCTTTAAATCTCTTGTATTCCAGAAGTTTTCTTACGAGTGTAGCCCTCGGGTCTTCTTCTATTAACTCGCCGTCTTCGGTAACCGACGGAATCAGCATCCTTGCTTTAATTTTCATCAGTTCGGACGCCATAAGTAAAAATTCACCCGCAAGTTCGATATCGAGCGTTTGCATGTATTTAATGTAATCGAGAAAATCTTTTGTAATTTTTGAAATGGGTATGTCGTATATGTTGAGTTCTTCTTCTTTTACAAAATGAAGAAGTATGTCGAGCGGACCTTCGTATTCTGCTAAACTTGCCCTGTATTCTTTCCTGCTCTGTAAGTCGGTTTTGATATTATCCTGTATATTTTCCATTAACTAATTTTAAAAGATACATATAATGTTTTTGATTTTAAATGAAAAACAAAATCAAAAATTATTAGTATATACCACATCTGTCCAAAATAACTTACTAAAGATTATAAAAAAATTCCTGAAAAATTAGATTAAAAACCATATTTTTATATTTTACAAAATAAATATATATATTATGGTAAACATGACATTATTTTCTCAA
>VGWA01000200.1 GCA_016873795.1 Ignavibacteria bacterium | reverse complement strand
TCTGATGAATTCGTTGCGGCAACCGATATAACATTATCGTATGAAGCAGGATAACGGGGTGAATTTGCACTTTGATTTCCTGCCGAAGCGCAAATTACCGAATTATTTGCCCAGGCATTGTTTACTACTGTTTGTGAATAGGCGCTGTAAGTAGAACTGCCGAAACTGCAATTAATTACCTTCGCTCCGTTTTGATAACAATATACTATTCCGTTATTTGTATTATAAAGTAAAGAGTAACCGCCGCCCGTATTATCATTATCTGCTCCGTGTTTCGAAATTAATAACTTGCATTTAAATCCGATTCCCGCACCGCCGACTCCGTTGTTTGTTACCTGTGAAGCACAACCTGAAACGTGCGAGCCGTGTTCGCAGTAAACAGTATAAATATTGGGGTCGTTGTCCTGTGTCAGATTGTTGTAATCCGGACCTGCAAAATCCCATCCGCGCCAGTCGTCTATGAAACCGTTTCCGTCATCATCTATTCCGTTAGTCGGATTTTCAAGGTAATTGTATTTTATGTTTGCGGCAAGGTCTGGATGGTCGAGATCACTTCCCGAATCTACTATTCCTATAACCATGCTTGTATCCCCCTGTGATAAATCCCATGCCGAATAGGAACTGATTTTTGCAATATGCCATTGAGAAGCGTGCTGTGGGTCGTTCGGTATGAAATCAGCTTCCATTACAAAATCCGGCTCTGCCCAGTCGAGTATACGCATATTGCTGTTATATAGTTCGAGCGATAAATCGGTTGGGTCAATATTACCGGAATAGTATACAGCATATATCTTTGCTAATTCATCGTCTCCTATCATTCTTTTATTAATATCTTTATTCAGAGGATGCCTTTGAACAATATTCGTTACCGAATATTTGTTCAGGACATAATCGACAGAAGGAATTCCGAAATTTTTTTCCGATGCATTTACATTGTCTTTGAATTTTATATTTATTATTCCTTTCTGATACAATGCACCGTCGTTGCGCTTGATGACTTTATCGTTTATCATTTTGTATGTCGGTATAATCTGGTCTGTAAAACTTAAAAATGAAACCGAAATTACAAGTAATGAAATAATAATAATTTTAAATTTAATGTTTTTCATTTGTGAATTTTTTATTTTACTAAAATCATTTTTTTCGTTATTATATTATTGTCTGCTGATAAACGGTAATAATAGATTCCGCTTACAAGGTATTCCGGTGTGTAAGTAATCGTATAATTACCTGCTGATATATTTCCGTTTACCAATACATCTACTTCTTTTCCGAGAGAATTATAAATTTTCAAAGTAACGAATCCTGATTTTGGTATCGAAAATTCTATGTTTGTAGAGGGATTAAAAGGATTCGGATAATTTTGTTTAAGAATATATCCGTTTGGTATTTCATTATTTGTATTTGTAATACCGCTTGATGAGGCATATTTAATAATTCCGCCGACACCTCCGGATTGTCCGAATGCTGCATATCCTAAAGTTGCATCTATAAACTGAATATGGTTAATGGTTTGTGAAGATGCTTGAATGGGAAGCGGCTCGTTTATCCAGGTTGTGCCTAAATTTGTCGTGCTGAACATTTTTGCTCCGCCTGTATCTACAATAGAAACTCTTATTGTATTGGAAGCATCCTTCAGACCTGTCATATTCATTATACTGTTAGGTCCTAAACCGGAAGGCGGGGTTACAGTTAAAAAAGTAGTACCTCCGTCGGTTGTTTTCTTGATATCGCCTCCGCTTGACCCTATCATTCCCTGATTGTTATTAATAAATCCGACCGCCTGATAATAACAACCGGATGTTCCTCCTGTGCCGCTAACGGTAGTACTTAACCATGTTCCGTAATATCCCGTAGCCGTTCTGTATATTTTTGCGTTTGTAGCTCCTGCAGTGATATTTGCTGAACCAATCCAGAAATGACTTGAGTCAGTCCAGTCCCATGCATTTATTACTCCGTATTCATTTCCGGCAATCGGTGCACCCGGAACAAGATTCCAGTTTAATCCGCCGTTTGTAGTAACCCTGAACTGATAAGGTTGTCCCGAGCCGGTCGGGTCACCGTAATAAACTCCGTAATCGGAATTAAACATTTTTATGCCGTTTGTAAAACTGCCTGATACAGCTAAAACCTGTGTCCAGTTAAGTCCGCCGTCTGTTGTTCTGTATAACGAGCCGAGCGTGTTTCCGACAAAGCAGGTAAGGGAATCGAGTGCATAAATTCCGTAACTATTTTGATTTGCCAGACCGTTTACCCTTAATGTCCAGTTCAAACCGCCGTCCAATGAACGGTATACTTTTGCTCCGCCGCCTGCAGCGTCGCAGGCAATCCAGATAATATTCTGGTTAACTACGCATAACGAATTAACCACGGGACTCGGAGAAGGTGTGTAACTGACAAATGTCCATTGGTAAGTCTGTCCGAAAGCAATATTACTGATTATCAGTAATATAATAAGTAATGCTGTCTTTTTCATAATTTTAGATTTAATTAGTAAAATATTTTGTTAAGATAAATATTTAAATCAATTTTGTAAACTGAAAAACTAATTACCATTTGTGTATTGTTCGGCGATTAGAAAAGCGTTGTATGCGTCGATAACTCCTCCTGTTTTTGAAAGATTCGAAAATAACACTTTTTTTCCCTCGTCGTTGATTCTTACTTTTAAATTATCATAAGTTCTCACGGATTTAAGCAGTATTTCCTTGACCTGCTTAGCAGTAAGAGAAGGGAAATATGCTCTTAATATTGCCGCAATTCCGCTGACCTGAGGGGCTGCCATACTTGTACCTCCAATATATCTGAATTTCCCTTCAGGTACTGTTGAGTAAATATGTACGCCGGGTGCGTATAAGTCAACGACTTTTTTCGAGAAGTTTGAAAAAGGCGCAAGTAAATCAAATTCCCTGTTTTCGTAATCCGGATCTGCCTGTACGCTCCAGGTTTTCATCCAGGAATTTGCTCCGACAACTACCGTATTATCGAAATATTTTATCTGCCCGTTTTCCTTATAAAATTTAACAGGATAATTAATAGTGTCCCATATATCTACGAGTTCATTTCCTGCCGAAACAACAAATAATACATCTTTGCTCTCTGCAT
>VGWA01000199.1 GCA_016873795.1 Ignavibacteria bacterium | reverse complement strand
TTTGATAATAGGATACATAACGCTTCCGCCTTTGAGTTACATTTACCAGATACATCCGGAATATTCCGAGACAGGCATACCATCATACGGATTAAGATTCGGTTACAACATAATTTTCTGGTCTGTTGAAAAAATATTTCCCAACCCCAATATCCCGCCGATGAATGAAGTTTATCATTATCCTTTTCTCTGCGTCGGATGGTTTGGATTACTGATAACGGCACTGAACATGATGCCGGTCGGGCAGCTTGACGGAGGACACATATCATATGCAATGTTCGGCAGGAAACATAAATATATGGCATACACCGTCGTTATTTTTCTTGCTGTTTTTGGAGCGGCTGGAATACTGCCTTTTATAGGCATAGAATTTCCGCTCGGTTCAGTAAGCTGGCTGGTTTGGGTGCTTTTGATTTTTTTTATAATAAAAATCAAGCATCCCGATATAATCGCAAATCCTTCCGAACCGCTGGGCAGAACAAGAATTTTATTGGGCTGGATTTCGTTCATTATATTTTTACTTTCGTTTTGTCCGATACCTGTATCTGAGTAACTTCGATTAATAATGAAAAAAAACAGAACTAATTTATTCGTAATATTTCTCGTCATATTCATTGACCTTCTGGGATTCGGTATAATAATTCCCCTTCTGCCGGATTTCGGAAAAAATGAATTATTGATTAACGAATCTTTAATCGGAATAATAGGAGGGGTATTTTCAATCGCACAGTTTATTTTCACTCCTGTATGGGGTTCATTTTCCGACATATACGGAAGAAAACCAATATTATCGATAAGTCTTGCCGGTAACGTCATTGCATATCTGATGATGGCTCTTGTCTTTTCAGGAATTTACAAATCGGTTTTACTGCTTTTTATTTCAAGAATTTTTGCGGGTATATTTTCGGCAAATCTGTCTGCAGCACAGGCAGTAATATCAGACGTAACAACAAAAGAAGACAGAGCAAAGGGCATGGGATTAATAGGGGCGGCATTCAGTCTCGGATTCGTAGGCGGACCGGCACTCGGAGGGCTGCTGTCGATGCATTACGGACACGGCATGCCTATTTTCCTTTCCGCCATGCTGTCGTTGATTGCATTGCTGTTATGTGTTTCTTCGTTCAAGGAAACGCTGCCGCCTGATTTAAGAGTAAACAGAAAATTCGATTTATCCGCCGCAAAGATAATTAATCTGAAAGCAGTAAACGACATACTGAAAAAAAAGGATGTCGCCTTATACATATTGATATTTTTCATATTTACTTTTTCTTATGCAAATATACACGTAACATTTCAGTTGTTTGCCGAGCGTAAAGAAGGACTTGACATGAACAGATTGGAAGTCGGATTGATGTTATCTTACATCGGATTAATCAGTTCGATAGTACAATTCTTTTTAATAAAGTATTTCAAGAAATATTTAGGCGAAAAACAATCCCTGCCGCTTGCAGGATTTTTATTAGCGGCGGGTTTATTAATAATTCCCTTTACCGAAAAAACCGGAACGATGCTCGGAGCAATTTCCCTGCTTGCTTTCGGCTCCGGCTTAATCATACCAATGCTTCTCGGATTAATATCAAAAAACACTTCGAGAGCAGAACAGGGCTCGGTACTCGGGATTAATCAGTCGTTCAGTTCCCTTGCAAGAGGAGCGGGACCGATATGGGGAGGTTTTATATACCAATCGATAGGATATCAATTTCCTTTTTTATCGGGCGGATTTTTTATGCTGTTAGTTATAATGATATCCTTTTATCTGCTTTTCAGATATCCTGTCTCAGACCAATAACTCCGAACATCCTACCCGATTGATTTTTATCTCTTCTGTACGAATGCAGAAGTTCATTTTCCTTAAAAGTACAAAAGCCGGATGTTTCGATATTAACACCATCTATGCCTGATTGTATCAACTGATTATATATTTGTGATTTTAAATCCACAAAATACTTTCCGCCTTGATTTTTTACGAATGTTTTTTCGAATAATGCCGCCACTTCACTTCCGACTTCAAAATGTTCAGCCGATATACCGGGTCCGATAAAAGCAACAAATTTCTTCGGGTTCAGTTTATAATAATCCGAAATCCGACATACTGCTTTGTGTGAAATTTTTTTAAATGTCCCTTTCCATCCGGAATGAATGCAGGCAATGATTTTTCCGGCAGGATGATAAAGAAACACGGGATAGCAGTCAGCTATACATACAGTCAGGAAAAGATTTTTTACATCGGTAAACAATCCGTCGGAATCATTAATCGTACCGGATTCGGTCACATAATTTACATTATCAGAATGAATTTGCTTCTGGATTACGATTCTTTTAATATCGATATTCATTTTTTCAAAAAACAAACGGCGGTTACCGGCAACGTTTTCAGGTTTATCACCAACGAGACAGCTCATATTCAAAAAATACGGAGCGGATGAGATATCTTTACCGATTGTACTTATACCGAACACTATTTCGGGAAAAACTTTAAACTTTTCAGAATATATTATTTTCACGGATTATATTAAGTTACAAATATTAATACGGAAATAATATAATAATTTTTTACACAAAATTAAATAAAGTTGAATATATAAATAAAATCAAATCGCGGATTTCCGAATCCGTCAACTTAACTTTTTAAGTAATATTGGAGAATAAATTTAAATTGTTATTTTTGTAGTTTATTATTACATTTTATTATATTTAAAATTAAAAAAGGAGGAACAATGTTCGACAAACTTAAAAGTTTCAAAATTTATTTTATTTTAATTTCAGCTGTCACATTACTTTCTTTCTACGGCAGTTACAATTTCGAAACTAACATTTCAAATCCTGATATACAGTTAGTAGATACTTTTATTCTTTACGGACATCCTGCTTCAAATAACGGCGGTTCGGCAGGATGGGCGATATTCTTTGATTTGATTGCAGGTCCGAATAATATTATAGTCACTCGAATGGCCTCCGGAAACAACGGAGCAGCGAATGTGCCATTCAGCGTTGAAGTATTAACACGGAGCGGAACTGCACTGGGAGGTCCCGTCGGTTCGGGTCCAGGCAGCTCATATAACGGATGGACTGTACTCGATACCGTACCCGCTTTTCAGGGCGGAACAGCCTCTGG
>VGWA01000198.1 GCA_016873795.1 Ignavibacteria bacterium | reverse complement strand
TGAAAACGATTATCGCTTGTTTCTAAAAGAGTAATAATACCCCTTCTGCATTTGTCATAGATATAATCCAAATCACCCCTTATCAATGCTAACGCTTTATATTTTTCTGTTTCTTTAAGTTGTTTATTTCTTCTTTCTATAAATTTTAATACTCTTTTTTCAATTTCTATCTTATTTGATTTTTTCATTTTCCTTCCCTGTTGTTTTTTAGTTTCTTTTTAAAGTCCGGTTATACTACAAAATTATAAATTATATTTTACAATAGCAAAGATTTTTCTATGTTTTATATAAAAAAAATTGAAAAAAGATATGTTTTTTATTGTTTTTAAACCTAAAAATGTTAATGTTTACACCTTGAAAAATGTTAAATACAGTTCAGAAATGCAGTATTTTAGGCAAAAATGGACAACTTTCAATATTCTTTTTAGGAATCAACATTTCTTTTTAAAGCAGTCCGAAAAACTATACTTTTGTCATATCAAACGCCCTTTTTTATAGTAAGTGACAAAATTATCACGTACATCATTCAGAATAACCGATTTATTACATCCGGAATGAGATACATTTGCTATCCTTGAAAGTTTATTTCTGGTATCAATGGGAATTAAACTTTTATCAGAAATCTGACAAATGTCTGTTCTTTTTCCCTGTTGTTCCTTTCACTTTCTAAATTATATGTTGTTCCCTAAAAAGAGCAGAATTTTTTAGTATTTTTTCTATGTTTAAATTTTATAATATTCGTACCTTACAGATAGGACAATATTTTCTTTTATAATGATTAATTATAAATAATACAACTATAAACCAAAAGATTATTAGTGGAAAAAATGTCTCGTAAATATCATAATTTATTACATAGCTGATTATTTTTAAAAAAAATCCATCGAAAGATATTAATAAAGAAGTAAGATATGAAGTTTCGGTTATAGAAAAAGATATGGGCAATACGCACTGTACTCCGGGAATTAATATTAGAACAATTAGAAAAAGTAATATTTGGAAGAATGTATCTGTGCTTAGTATCTTTTTCCTGACCGGGATTACCTTTTTATTACAGACAAGGCAAAAAACTTCTTTTCCGTTTGAAATGTCATTTTTAGAATTTTGTGATAATTCTGCTTCTTGAAATTTCTCATTTTCTTTACCCATTTTACTTACCGTTATTTAAATTTACCGACTACATATATAGCATTTTCAAAATTAGTGTTTTTTTAAAAATGTTAGAAAAATAATAATAATGTATTAAATTATTCACAATTTGAGAAATAATCAATCTATAATTTTATTGTCTATAGTGTAATTTTAGTAACTGCTTCCCGCAGGTCATTAGTTGAAATATGAATATAATTCATAGTAGTTTGTAATTCAGTGTGACCAGAGAGTTCCTTAACATAGTTTATATTAACACCAGATTTAATCAGGTTAGTTATGAAAG
Source organism: Ignavibacteria bacterium (assembly GCA_016873795.1). GTDB lineage: Bacteria > Bacteroidota > Ignavibacteria > Tepidaquicellales > Tepidaquicellaceae > VGWA01. The sequence continues at coordinate 1,686 of VGWA01000198.1, read as the reverse complement.
AATGTCTTATGCAATGAAAATGAAATTTTTCCTCAAAGTTTAAAGACCTCAAAACCCTTTTAAAATAACTTGATACATAAAGTTTGGAATATTTATAATTGTTGATTTTAGTAAATACATATTTTTCAGGATTGACAAAATTGAAAATGTTGTCATCTGTTTTTTTGTTAGTCATTTCGTAAAACAGATTTAATAAACTGTCTGAAATCGGTATATATCTAATTTTGCCTGTCTTTGTTTTAAAGTTCGGTTTATTCCGGATAGTCAGAACTCTTTCTGAAAAGTTAATGTCTTTCCACTGCAGATTGATTATTTCGTTAATTCTGCACCCTGTTAGGATAGCAAATTTAACAATGTTTCTAATGGATTGATTTTTTATGTTTTCGATTATCGCTTTTAATTGAACATCTGAAAAGCAAAGGTTTTCTTTTTGTGGAATACTTAATTTTTTAATATTTTTTGCAGGATTGAATTTAATTAGTTCTAACCGGATAGCAATGTTAAATATTGCTCTGATTGTATTTAAATCAATGTTTACAGTCGAAGATTTAACCTCTTGTAACCTTTTCGCTTTGTAATCTTCTAAATCCTTTGATTTAATTAAATTAACCGGTTTGTTTCCTATAATTCTTATCATATCATTTAATACTCTCGAATAAATCTGACAAGTAGAATGTTCAAAATTAACGGTTACATAATTAATAATTTCTTTAGTCAGGTCTTGAATACATAAGATTTTAAAACACTGCTCTGATTTGTATTTAAGATTAGTTTTTAGATTTGACAGGAATTTTAACGCATCAGGTTTGTATTTTGTGTGTGTTGAAATTGCTTTAATTTTGTCTGTGATTTCGTCCCGGAATTGCAAGTAATAATAACCGCTTTTTTTTCGTTTGAATAAGAACATAATATTTTCTCCTTCCCGAGTAAAAAAAGCTAAAAAAACAGGTCTGAAAACTGTAAAAAATACTGTAGAATTATAAAAAAGATGTGAATTTTGTTTAATTTTGCATTATAATAGCGGTTCCGAAGACCGATGTGTTATCCATTACACTACAAGGGCAGTATTTTAATTTATAATTAAAAATAATAAGATTAAATAATTAAAGGTATATATTAATTTACGAATGTTTATTTGAGAAGCCGTTGAAACGGTTTTAGGACAGGTGTTAATTTATTATCCCACGACTGAAGTCGTGGGCTGGATTGAAACGGTTTTAGGAGAGGATTAGAAACCGTTGAAACGGTTTTAGGACGGTTATTGATTTATTTTCCACGACTGAAGTCGTGGGCTGTATTGAAAATTTTTTAATATATGATCATTCATTTTCCCACAGTTAAAACCGTGGGCTGGATTTTAAATTGAAAACCGTTGAAACGGTTTTAGGACGGTTATTGATTTATTTCCCACGACTGAAGTCGTGGGTTGTATTTTAAATTGGAAACCGTTGAAACGGTTTTAGGACGGATATTTAATTCATCATCCCACGGTTAAAACCGTGGGCTATATTTTAAAACGGTTAGATTATTGTCTTAATTTATTATCCCACGACTGAAGTCGTGGGCTGTATTTAAAATTTTTTAATATATGATCATTCATTTTCCCACAGTTAAAACCGTGGGCTGGATTTTAAATTGAAAACCGTTGAAACGGTTTTAGGACGGTTATTGATTTATTTCCCACGA
>VGWA01000197.1 GCA_016873795.1 Ignavibacteria bacterium | reverse complement strand
GAGATAGGCGTTAGGCACTGAGCCTATCAGATAGAATATAACACATATCAGGATAAAGTTAATATAGAAGAATGTCATAACTCAACCGGACGGGCAATCATCACGCCTGTTTGTTTTTTGTTCTTTTTAAGATAATTATGAAGTTCTTTGTCCGAGATACAGACTTTCCCGGGATTTGCAGAAGAAGCATGGAGCAAATAAATTCCGTTATTTTCGTCACGGTATATAATTCCCGTATGAACGACATCGAGGCCTGTTATATCGGTTGTTATTGCTACTATATCTCCGTTCCTAAGACTGCCGTAATAATCCGACAGGTTGTTTTTCGGAATATAATACATTTCTCTTGAATTAATTTCCTTCTCAATTACTTTCATTTTCTCAGAAAGTTCGGGATATTTTTTCAATGCCGGATAAGAATCCGTATGTGCTGTCATAAAATTAATTTTCTTATCGTATGGAATGCCTCCGATTTCTTTTGTTATGTTTTCAACGATTCCTTTTCTCGCGTTATCATAAATCCAGTCGGAAAAATAATGCAGGCGTGAAGTATAGTCCGTTATTATTCCGTTTCTATAACGTATGCCGGTTAATTCCTCCGTAAAAGAATCCACAACGAGCTTTTTTTTCTTTATTAATCTTGAAAATGTGAGTGTATTTTCAACAAAAGTAACGCAGTCCAATCCGGAGAGCATGATAACAAGTTTTTCCTCATCGGGATTTCTGTCGAGACTTCCTGCTGCGTAGGGAGTACCGATTAAATTACAGCCGACCGAATAAACGAGTTCGTTCATTTCCGAATCGACCTGATAATTTTTAAATTCGTTTAATTTTTCCGCCAGTAATTTCAGTTCCGGGTCATACAGATGCGGAAAAAGTTTTTTAATAAACGGATATTTTGAAAAAACAACCGTCGAAGCAGAAGCGAGTAAAGCAGCGATGATAAAATCTCTTCTATCCATATTTCATAAATATTTAAAAAGGGGGTTTTTCAATTTCTTCAGGCGGAATTTCGATTTCCGGACCTTCATATTTATTGACGAATCTGGCATATTCTCTTTTGAAAACAAGTTCAAATTCGCCGACCGGTCCGTTTCTTTGTTTACCGATTATTATTTCCGCATTTTGTGCTTTTTCCTTTTCTTCAGGCGACAATTGCTCATATTTAATTCCGAAATAAGGTCTGTGAATAAAAATCACTACATCGGCATCCTGTTCGATAGCGCCCGATTCACGAAGGTCTGATAACTGCGGTCTTTTGTCCCTGCCTCCTTTTTCAGCACTTCTGCCGACCTGAGCACAGGCAACGACCGGAATATCAAGTTCTTTTGCCAGTGCTTTAAGACCTCTGGAAACGTAAGCAACTTCCAGGTCTCTTCTTTCGGGATTTTCCATTCCTTTTACGAGCTGCAGATAGTCAACTATTAATATATCGAGTCCGTATTCATTTTTCATACGTGTAGCTTTTGCTCTCAGTTCAAGAATTGAAAGCGAGCTTGAATCGTCTATATAAATTTTCTTTTTCAATCTTGGATATGTTCTGAGGACTTCCTCCCAGTCTTTATGGGAAGATCTGCCCGTTTTCAGTCTATGTCCGTCAACCTGTGCTTCTGCGGCGATAAGCCGGAACAGCAGTTCTCTGAAACTCATTTCGAGCGAGAAGAATCCAACAGTTTTGTCATAATCAACGGCGGCATTTCTGGCAATATTCAGTGCAAGAGCAGTCTTTCCCTGTGAAGGTCTGGCGGCAATGATTATAAGTTCGGATTTCTGGAATCCGGTTGTTAATTCATCGAGTTTATCGAATCCTGTCGGAATACCCACGACGGGATTCCTGTCTTTTCTTCTGTCGACCAGTTCGGAAATCAGATTATCCAGGTCATCTTTAACTGCTATTACTTTCTTTTTTGAGAGGAATTCCGAGGCATTCAGAATCATTTTTTGTGATTCTTCGAGAAGCGAATATGTATTGGCTGTTTTATCGAGGCATTTTTCGACTAAATTGGAAGAAATTCTTATAAGGTCTCTGAGAACGTATTTTTCGAATACGATTCGAGCATAATATGCAGCATTGGCAGAAGTGGTAGTTTTATCCGTAAGGTCAATTATATACTCCACACCTCCGATTTGCGTGAGTTTTCCCATTCTTGTCAATTCCTGTTTAAGAGATGCGGCATCCACGGGTTCATTTTTGATAATCAGATTTTTCATTGCTTTAAATACCTCGCCGTTGGCTGCTTTATAGAAATGTTTATCATCGAGCACCTGAGCTATTTCATAATAGATCTGATTATCGAGCAGGATTGCGCACAGAATTTTTTCTTCTATATCAACGGCATTAGGCGGCATTTTGATATCGCCAAAATCGAAATCCTCATTAAGTACATTATCGAAGTATTTACTGTCTTTTTTTTGTTTTGGCATTGTCATATTCCTTTCTAAAAATCTGGACATCTTCCCATGCGGGTCGTTTCCAGTTAGGATTCCTCAGCAGTGCGGCAGGATGATAAGTGACCATAAACTTAATGGAATTTCCGCCGAGCACAAAATCGTAAAATTTACCTCTCATTTTCCCTAGCGGTTCGTTTTTTCTCAATAAAGTCTGAGCAGCGGAAGAGCCGAGAGCAAGAATAAATCCGGGTTTAATAATCGAAAGTTGTTTCAGCAGGTATGGTTCGCAATTTTTTACTTCGTCAGGCAACGGGTTACGGTTATCCGGCGGACGGCATTTGAGTATGTTGCAAATATATACTTCTTCTCTTTTAAAATTAATGGCTTTAAGTATATCGTTGAGGAGTCTTCCGGCTCTTCCTACAAACGGTTCGCCCTGCATATCTTCTTCATATCCCGGTGCTTCACCTATAAGGACAACATCAGCTGACGGATTACCCTCACCGAAAACGAATTTATTTCTAGTTTTTCCGATTTTACATTTCTCACAGCTGCAAATCATCGATTTAAGTTCATTCAGTGAGCCGGCATTTTTCCAATCTTCCCCGAGTAATTCATACTGGTCGTCCTTAACATATACAATGTCTGATTTATCTTCGACTTTCGGTGTTATTTCATTCTTTTCGGTATTTTTCCGATATAAATTTTCTTTTGTTGCCGTTATTTTTATATCGGGAATATCCAGAATTTTATTTTCTTTTAAAGATTT
>VGWA01000196.1 GCA_016873795.1 Ignavibacteria bacterium | reverse complement strand
TTGAGAAAATAATGTCATGTTTACCATAATATATATATTTATTTTGTAAAATATAAAAATATGGTTTTTAATCTAATTTTTCAGGAATTTTTTTATAATCTTTAGTAAGTTATTTTGGACAGATGTGTAAAATAATATATTTCATAATAGTAAATTTTGACTTTTTAAAATTTATTATTATAGATATTTTTTAAAATTAATAAATCAAAAATATTATTCTTATGGAAAATAAATTTTGTAGATTTCGTCTGTTAGTTGTAATTATTGTATTTTTTGTTAGCGGAATAACCTTTTCACAGCAGGATTTTGACCCGGATACGGTTAAATCGAGCATTTTCGATATGGGTAAAATGTGGACGTTTGATAATCCTCCTGTTGATTATTTTGAAAAAGAATACGGATTTAAACCATCTCAGGAATGGCTGAATTCGGTCAGAATGTCTGCATTAAGATTTTCTACTTTCTGCTCTGCATCCTTTGTCTCGGAAGATGGACTCGTTATGACTAACCATCACTGCGGCCGGGGTGCTGTTGACCAGGTGCAGAAACAAAATGAAAATTTGCATAGAGATGGCTTTATCGCAGTGAAGCTCGAAGATGAAAGAGTTGTATCCGGACTGTTCGTTGATCAGCTGGTCCAGATTATTGATGTGACCAAAGAAATTCAAAATACTATTGACGAAGGAAAGACTAATGAAGAAAAAATTATCTTGAGGAATAAAAAAATATCCGAACTGGAAAAAAGATATGCCGAAGAGCTTAAACTTAAATGTCAGGTCGTAACACTTTATAATGGCGGTGAATATTCTCTTTATGCTTATAAAAGATATAATGATGTCAGGTTGGTCTTTGCTCCGGAAGAAAATGCTGGCTTTTTTGGAGGTGACCCCGATAACTTTACTTACCCGAGATATAATCTCGATTGTACTTTCTTCAGAGTATATGACGAAAACGGTAAACCGCTTAAAACTTCTCACTTTTTCAAATGGTCTCCTGACGGTGCTAAACCCGGTGAACCGATTTTTGTTGTCGGTAATCCCGGCAGAACTGACCGCTTAAAAACTGTGGCACAACTCGAATTCGACAGGGATATTACATTACCCGAAAATCTCAGGTCTATTAACAAAGCTATAAACGATATTTTATACAGTATTAAGGAAGACCCCTCGAAAAAAGATGCTTTTTCAAATACTCTTTTTGGTCTGCAAAATTCCCAGAAAGTCTATCTCGGTGAAATCAGTGCTCTTCAGGATAAAGTATTAATAGCAAGGAAAAAAGATTTTGAAAAAACTTTGCGTGAAAAAATTGAATTGAATCCTGTTCTGAAAGAAAAATATGATAATATATTCGATAATATTTATGAAGCCGTTAACGGAAGAAAAAAAATTTATGGTGAAATTATTGCCTGTAGAACCGCAATCTTTTCTAAAACTCTTTATTTCTATCTCGCAAGAAGACTTTTTGAAGCCGCTGAAACCGGCGAAAAAATTACTGATGAAGAAATTAATTCTCTTTTTTCTGAAATACCCGATAAAGTTACTTTTGAGTACGAGATTAATTCCATAATGGAAACACTTTCCGCGGATAGCGAATTTTATATGAGTATTTTCGGCGGGAAAAAAGGTAAATATGCAGCTGATTATCTGCTGGATAATTCTAAAATAGTGAAGCGTGATGATTTTATTAAATTGAATTCGGGCGATTTGAAAAATATTTACGAACTCGATGACCCGTTCATTAAATTGTATTCGAAAGGCAGAAATCTATACGGAAAACTTAACAGGGAAGATGATGATTATAATCAAACAATCGCTGTAAATATGCAGCTTCTCGGTAGAGCAATTTTTGATGTCTATGGTCATTCGATTCCCCCTGACGCTACTTTTACATTGAGAATCTCCGATGGTGTTGTTAAATCATATCCGTATAACGGTACTATCGCTCCGCCGAAAACAACATTTTTCGGATACTATGACAGGTATTATTCTTTCGATAAAGAATTCCCCTGGGTACTGCCCGATAGATGGCTGAATCCGCCGAAAGAATTTAAACTGGAAACTCCTGTGAATTTTATTTCTACGAATGATATTATAGGTGGAAACTCTGGAAGCCCTGTTATAAATAAGAATGCCGAAATAGTCGGACTTGCATTCGATGGTAATATCGAAAGTCTTCCCGGAAGATATATCTTTACAACTGAAAAAAACAGGACGGTCTCTGTTGCATCCGAAGGGCTTCTCGAAGCGGTGAAAAACCTTTATAAATTTTCGAGACTGGCAGAAGAATTGCAAAACGGTAAAATTAAATAAACTCTTCTGCCATTCTAAATTCTTTTTTATTAAATGAATTATAATTTAATTGGAACAAAGAAAATTATATAAGACAATAGAAAATTTTTCTAAACAGGCTCCGAATTTCGAAACTACGGAAGAATTTCTCTGCTACGTTATGAATCAGATTATTAATTACGAAAATATTGATATCATAGGAGGCAGACTCTGGAAACTCTCGGATGATAAAAAATATTATAAACTTGTTGAGCAAATGGGGGATGTGCAGAAAATTGACCCCGGGTATAAACTCAAAGTCGAAAAAAATCCCTATTTCTTCCTGATTGGAAAACGAAGGTCTATTATGGCTTCGGAAACTGATTTCTATCTGAAGAAAAAAGGAATTCGCCTTTATTCAGCTACAGGAGTCGGTGAGCGTTATAAGATAAAAAAAGATAATGAAATATTGTTTCTTTTTAAATACCTTATTGCATTTAACGGAAAAAAAATTGACGAAGAACTTCTTAATACACTTAATATAGTCAGTACTACTTTAAGTTACATTCTTCGTGCTAAAAAAATCGAATCGAGTATAAAAGAAAATATTGTCGAACTCGAAAAAGCCAGCGATATACAGAAAAGTATTTTACCGGAACATGCATTGGAATTCGGTAATTATGAAATTTTCGGGATTTCCGTTCCAGAAAAAATTGTGGGCGGCGATTTTTTTGATTATATCATTTCGGGTGATAATGATAAACTGAGCGTAGTAGTAGCAGATGCCGCTTCAAAAGGGATATCAGCGGCTGCACAAGCTTTATATGTATCGGGTGCCCTGAAAATGGGCGCCGAATATAACGTTTCTGCAGCTTCCTTAATTAAAAAAGTAAA
>VGWA01000195.1 GCA_016873795.1 Ignavibacteria bacterium | reverse complement strand
GACTTTGTCCGATTCAAATACCTCTTAATCTCTCTGTCCTAAATCAATTTTAAATTCCTTTAAAATTATAATATAATTTCTTATAATATGCTTTTCGTTTTATTACTATTAATAATAATTATAAATATTTATTATTATTATCAAGGAAATATTTTTTATTACGGAATTTGAGGGATTTATTACATTATTATTAACTCTTTTTCATCTTTCTGATTTATATCTCGACCGCTTCGTTCAGATTAGTTATTTCAATAAAACACATTTTTTTGTTATTTGAACTTCATTTACTTCCAATCTGTAAAAGTATACTCCTGAAGTGAGCGTCGAAGTCCCGCCGCGACGGGCATCGAATGTGGTTTCATAAGTACCAGGCTGTAATTTTTCGTTTACCAGAACGGCTACTTCCCTGCCGAGCAAATCGAATATTTTGAGAGTTACAATTTCATTTTTGGGAATTGCAAAGCGGATTTTTGTTGATGGATTGAACGGGTTGGGGTAATTTTGTTCAAGGGAATAAGCCGAAGGGATTTCGGTTGAGATGTTTTGAATGCAAGTTATTTCATCCAATTTCCTGCGCCAGGCGAAATGACCTAAAGTTCCGGCAAATATATAGTTATTTGCGATTATCAATGAACTAACGTCTATAATTTCAGGAAATCCCTGATTTATCTGAATAAAATTTTGTCCGCTATTTGTGGTATGATAAACACCGTAATTTTCTGTCCCTGCAAAAATATCCTGTCCCGAGTCCTCGGGATTATTTCCCGAAATCGCAAGGCAATGGATAATTCGATTATTCAACGCAGTTTGAGTTCAATTTTGTCCGTTATTTGTAGAGAGATAAACACCATTAGCATCAGTTCCAGCAAAAATAACTTGTCCTGAGTCCTCGGGATTATTTCTACTTATGGCAAGACATTTAACAGTTCTATTTTTAAACGCAATCTGAGTCCAAGTAGTACCGTTATTTGTGGAAAGATAGAGTCCATAATATGTCCCTGCAAAAATAACTTGTCCCGAGTCCTCGGTATTATTTCCCGAAATTGCAAGGCAAAGAACAGTTCGATTATTCAACGTGGTCTGAGTCCAGGTAGTACCGTTATCTGTGGTCAGATAGACTCCATTATTAGCTGTCCCTGCAAAAATAACTTGTCCCGTGTCCTCGTGATTATTTTCTGATATCACAAGGGAATAAACACATCGATTATTCAAAGCAGTCTGAGTCCAGGTAATACCGTTATTTGTGGAGAGATAAACACCATTCCAATATGTCCCTGCAAAAATAACTTGTCCCGTGTCTTCGGGATTATTTCCTGATATAGCGAGGAGTGACATTACAGATTGATTATTTAACGCAGTCCACCACCAATTTTGTCCACTATTTGTGGAGAGATAGACTCCCTTATTTGTCCCTGCAAAAATAACTTGTCCCGAGTCCTCGGGATTATTTCCCGAAACAGCAAAGGAATAAACATTTCCCCCAATATATTCACATTGCACCCACTGGCATATACAATTTTCAATGTACAATGTGCAATGTAAAATTAAAAAAACAACGATTGTATAGATAAGTTTTTTCATAATTTTTAAAAAATTTTATAAATTCCTTCTATACTATTTTGTGAGATGACCGGATTAATTCATAAAATAATTATTAATTAATTTAAGTATATTATGAATTTTGTTATAGTTTTTCATTTTGTTATTTTTTTAAAAGTGTATAGACTTATTATTTTATTAAGATCATTTTTTTTGTGTCGGAATAAGTGTTTGTTTTCAGTTTATAGAAATATACTCCGCTGGGGAGCGACGAGGCATCGAATGTGGTTTCATAAGCCCCGGACTGTAATTTTTCGTTTACCAGAATGGCTGCTTCCCTGCCGAGCAAATCATATATTTTAAGAGTTACAATTTCATTTTTTGGTATTGCAAAGCGTATTTTTGTTAACGGATTGAACGGATTCGGATAGTTTTGAGATAAAGAATATTTATCCGGTATTTCAGAACTTATATTCTGAATACCAATGCCGCCATTGTTTGTTTTGAGCATTGTTCCGTTATCCCCGGCAACATAAGCAATATCATGGTTTGACTCTAAAACCGAAACTGCGTAAAGAGTATTATTTACTCCGGAATTTTGTGCCGACCAAATTGTACCGTCACCGGAACCTTTTAAAATAGTTCCATTTAATCCAACAGCAAAAACCTGGCTATAAAAATCAAGGCCCCTAATTCTACCTTGGGTTCCTGAATAAACTAAATTCCATGTCACCCCTGTATTTGTTGTCATATAGATATAACTGTTGCCTCCATTCCCACCTGCCGCAAAACCGCTTCCGCCACTGCTCATATCAATTGCCCAAATCTCAATACCATTAGGAGTATAAAACTCAGACCAATTAACTCCTTTATTTGTTGTCTTTAAAATTACCCCGGGTTGAGAACCTCTTTGAACCCCGATTAAACAGCTCATACTATCTATTGTTGCTATACAGGTCAATTGATAACCTGACATACTTGAAGGCATTGTAATTCTCGTGTAAACATTACTTGTAAAAAAACTTGGACATCTTACAACAACAGGGATCATAGTGGAACCGCTCATTTTCACTCCGGCTGCCCAAAAAGCTTTTGGTGTACCTTCAATGTCTGCACCAAAAAATACAACTGTATCATCAGATGTATAAGCGACTGTCCAATTTAATCCTCCATTTGATGTTTTAATAATTTGAGTTCCCGCAACAAAACCATTAATCCCGTCTGAGCTGAAATTGCACACATACGGAGCCTTGAAATTTGTAGGTAAAGGCAATTGAAACCAATTCACCCCTCCATTCGTAGATTTATAAAAAGTACCATCATACGTTGTATTATTTACAGCTGTTGCAAAGAAAGTTTGGTCATTTGATAGTTCAATATCTGTAAATTGGTTGGTTGTACCCATATTTACAACTGACCACTGCGCATTTGCTAAGCCTGCAAATGCTAAAAAGATTAAAACGTAAATTAGTTTTTTCATAACAATTTCCTTTCTGTTAATTTATGATTATTTCAATTAATCTTTCAAATTCAGTAAAAATTTATTATATATTTTTTTATTCAATTTATTTAATCAGTATCATCTTCTTTGTTTCTGTAAATCCGTTTGTTTGCAATCTATAGAAATA
>VGWA01000194.1 GCA_016873795.1 Ignavibacteria bacterium | reverse complement strand
TCGTAATACCTCCATTTTTTTGTTTTTCCATCTATCTTGTTCTCCTTTCTGGTTGTTTTTATCTTTTTAATTCTGTCAACCTATTTCAGGACAAGACACAAGACACTGATTACTCATAACTCATAACGCATAACTCATAACTTTCTATCAGCTATCAGCCATGAGCAATCAGCTAACACACTCATAACGCATAACTGATGGGTCATAGTTCGCTGTATTGCCTTGTGTTTTTGGAATTCTAATACGATTATTGCCTTGTATTTTTGGAATTTTAATGTTAATATTGCCTTGTATTTTTAGATAATCTAATGTATATACCAAGAAAAATAGATATAGAATTACAAAACTGGCAAAAGGAGAAAAATCGAAAACCCCTTCTTTTTAGAGGTGCCCGACAGGTGGGAAAAACAAAAACTATAACAGAATTTTCAAAAAAATTTCAGGTATTTATAGAAATAAATTTCGAGGAAACTCCTGCATTAAAAAAAATCTTTCAAAGTGATCTTTCTCCTGATAAAATTTGTGAGAATATCTCCATTATTCTCAATAAAAGTATTTTACCGGGGAAAACTCTCCTTTTCTTAGATGAGATACAACAGTGCCCAAATGCTTTAGTGTCTTTGCGGTATTTTTATGAAAAAATGCCTGAACTTCACGTAATAGCAGCTGGTTCTTTAATGGAATTTGCATTTCAGGAAATTGCTACTTTCGGAGTGGGAAGAATTCGCTCGATGTTTATGTATCCTTTAAGTTTTTTTGAATTCCTTGAAGGTATGAATGAACATAAATTGCTCGAAAAAGTCATGGAATCCAATCCAAATAAACCGCTGAATGATATAATTCATTCAAAATTAATAGACCTTGTACAAAAATTCATTTACCTTGGAGGGATGCCGGAAGTAATTAAAACATATTTCGAATCAGGTGATTTAAATAAATGTCGTCAGTTGCTTGACGATTTAATTATTTCATTCCGTACTGATTTCTCAAAATATAAAAATAGAGTACCGGTCTCACGACTTACCGAAGTATTTGAATCGGCTGTTTTGCAATCCGGAAAAAAATTCGTGTATTCAAAAGCTTGTATTCAGGCAAATCATAAACAAATTAAAGAGGCACTACAACTATTAATTACGGCAGGCTTAATTATCCCTGTCACTCACTCTTCCTCTAATGGAATTCCGCTGGGTGCAGAAGCAAATCTCAGAAAACAGAAAATGATTCTTTTCGATACCGGCATTTTTATGCGTTTAATGAACCTTGATATAACCGATTTTCTTTTTTCAAAAAACTTCAATGCAATTAATCAAGGAAATGTAGCGGAACAGTTTGCGGGTCTGGAGTTGATTAAATCGGAATCCTGCTATAAGATACCCGCACTATATTTCTGGCATAGAGAAGCAAAGAACAGCAATGCCGAAGTTGACTATGTTATTCAGGTTTCAAATAAGATATTACCGATTGAGGTAAAATCAGGTACAAAAGGAGAAATGCAAAGTATGTTTCTGTTTCTTAATGAAAAGAAATACAATAAAGGTATCCGGGTTTCCAATGAAAATTTCGCAACCTGCAACCGGATAGATGTTTACCCTCTTTATGCTATACCTAAAATATTGCTGGATTAGTTAACTGACTTTTTATATTGTTGGTTCAAGGTTTGTAGTACAGGGTTTGGAATTTGATTTTTTCATATCTTTTGTATAATTAATTTTTTAATTTGATTTTTTGTATTCTGTTTCAGGATATCAAATGAAAAAAAATATGACTGCAAAGAAGAGATCGGATCTCGGAAAGACGAAAAAAATCAACGGAAAACCGTATATTCTGATAAATATAATAAATTCCCTGCCGGATGCAGTAGCATTATTCAATACAAAACCGGAACTGCTTCATTATAATCCCGCATTTACCGAATTTGCCGCAAAATCGAATAAATCTTCTCCGCGGAAAAAAATGAAACTGACGGATTTCTTTACAAAAAAAAACGCACCTCAGATTAATAATTTAATGGACGAAACATTAAAAGGGAAGGAAACTAAGAGAGTAATAGAAATAAAAATAAAAGCCGGAGAAAAAAAATATTATGAACTGACATTAATACCCGTATTGCAGAAATCGAAAACTGATTCGGTCGTACTGATTGTAAAAGATATATCGAAGTTAAAAAATGAATCGGAGGAGCTGGAAACTCTTAATGAACGATTTAAAATCGTAACCAAATCGGCAAATATTGGTATCTGGGAATATAATTTTTCTGACGGCACTTTATACTGCAATCGGGAAATGTACAATATATTCGGGAAGACTTCTCCGGACAGTAACATCAGCGATTGGATATCACTTATTCATCCCGACGACAGGAAAATCCTTGCCGAAAGATATAAGAATTACGTCTGGACAACGAAGCACACAAACGAAATAGAAAGCTGCTGCGATTATTTCGAGGCGGATTTCAGGATAATAACGGGAACGGACACGATTAAACATATTGCCTCGCATACGAACATCTACAGGCAGCAGAGAGGAATATACGAAAAGGCGGTCGGTGCCTGTTATGATATAACGATGTTAAAGAAAAATATCGAAGAACTCCGTTATGCAAAAAACGCAGCGGAACGGGCAATGGCAGCGAGGAGCGAGTTTCTTACGAATATTTCGCATGAAATCAGAACGCCGATGAATGCAATAATCGGATTTACGGAAATGATACTTGCAAGCGAGCAGAATGAAAAGAATAAAAATTATTTAAAGACGATTTTATCGAGCGGAAAAACGTTGTTAGCCCTTATTAATGATATCCTGGATTTTTCGAAGATGGAATCCGGTAAACTCGAGTTGAAACCCGCCGCTGTATGTATCAATGACGTAATTTCGGAAATCCGTAATATTTTTCAGGAGAGCGCTCAAAGCAAAAATTTACAGTTTCAGGTAACCACCGGGAAAAATCTTCCGGAAATAATCATTATCGACGATATAAGGTTAAGACAAATATTATTCAATCTGATTAGCAATGCGATTAAGTTTACGAAGAGCGGATATGTGAGAACCGGATTCGAAGCGAAAAAGATGAAGCAGGATACGGAATTCGATTTGATTATTTCGGTCGAAGATACGGGAACCGGTATTAAATCCGAAAACATCGGGAAGATTTTCGAGCCGTTTTATCAGGAGAATATATCGGGCAGCTGTAAAACT
>VGWA01000193.1 GCA_016873795.1 Ignavibacteria bacterium | reverse complement strand
AGGTAACGGTGTGTTGCTATATATGAGGCAGGAAGGCAGGGGAATAGGATTACTTAATAAATTAAAAGCATATCAGCTCCAGCAGAACGGAAAAGATACTGTGGAAGCAAATATCGAACTCGGTTTTCAACCCGATTTGAGAGACTATGGAATAGGAGCACAGATTTTAAGAGATATCGGATTGAAAAAAATAAAATTACTGACAAACAATCCGAAAAAAATTATTGGTTTAAAAGGATACGGACTCGAAATAGTAGAAAGAGTACCGATAGAAACTCCGTCGAATCCTTTAAATGAAAAATATCTTTTAACCAAGAAAAAAAAACTCGGTCACCTTATATTACTGAAAGGAAATAAAAAATAATCAGAGATTAACGGGCACTCTAAAGCAGTAAAACCTGTGTCCGTTGTTCAAAGACAGGATGAATATCCGTCGGAAGGAGATAATATTAAATGCAAAACAGCGGTGCTGTATACTTAAACAGGGAAAGATTGTCGGAAATTGAATCGGAATTAAATGATTTGCGGTTCAATAAACGTAAAATGATTGCCGAAAAGATTGCAGAAGCAAGGGCTCACGGAGACATAAGCGAAAATGCGGAATATGATGCTGCAAGAGAAGAACAGTCATTGCTGGAAATTAAAATAGCAAAGCTCGAAAATCTTCTGTCCAGAGTAAAAATAATAGACCCCTCGGATATGCCTGAAGGGCAGGTATATATTCTATCAAGCGTCAAAGTAAAAGATTTAACACATAACGAAGAAATTAATATGACTATGGTATCTCCCGAAGAAGCCGATATTGAATTCGATAAAATTGCGGTTACATCACCGGTCGGACAGGCTCTGCTGGGAAAAAAAGTCGGGGATATCGTGGAAGTGTCGGTCGGTAATTCGAAGATTGAATACCAGATTTTAGAAATAAACAAATAATTATATGAGGCGGAAATTTAATGAAATAAAAGTAGGCATTTTTGTATTAATTGCTGCGGGTATAGTGCTTGGTACAATATTCTGGGCTAAGGGCTGCTTCCTTAACCGCAATAACAGGGATATGGTTGCATATTTCGGTTCAACCGGCGGACTTCAGCTCGGCGAACCGGTCACAATAAACGGAGTAGTGAAAGGTAAAGTTCATTCGATTGAACTGGAAGGGGATTCAATCAGAATAGAATTTTCTCTTGATGAATCGGTTAAAATCAAAAAAGATTATAAAATGGAAATTACCGCTATGGAACTGATGAGTGGAAAACAAATATTTATTAATCCGGGAAAAAGCAAAGAAGAAATTAATTATGAACTTCCCTTGATTGGTGGGAAAACGATGGATATGACAGAAATTTTCAGGAATATAACCGACTTATCGAAAGATGTTAAAGACTTGATTTTTAAATTCGATAAATCAACCGATACACTCGATATGGTCTTAACTAATATAAACGACCTTATCGGCGATCCTGTGTTCAAGAGTAATTTTAAAACAACATTTGCAAATCTCGAAAAAACAACGAGAAATCTCAATGCATTTATTTCGGAAAACAGAATTTCATTGAAACAGATTACTGCAAATGTAGACCGAACCGTAACGGATTTCGACGATGCAGTAAAAGAGAATAATCCGGAAATAAAAAAGACACTGGTTGAAATGCAAAACCTGACATTGAAAGTAGACAGTTTAATCGGCGGAATCGGTATAATTGTAAACGATATTCACGAGCAGAAAAGCGGACTCGGAAAATTTATTTATGATGAGAAATTTTTCAAACAGATTAATACCTCTCTGGAAGAAATCGAAAAACTGACAAAGAAGATAAGAGAAGACGGTATAAGAATAAAATTATTTTAGGTGTTAATTTAAATTTTAGAAATCGAGCATTCTGACCGCGACGTTGATTCTGTGCGTCGAGCCGATTTTCCCCATTGAATTGTAAGAATAATCCAGTATATATTTATCTTCGTAGACAAAACCGAATCCGGCTGAGAATCCTGCAAGTCCGATTGTACTTCCGGTTTTCAAATCCTGTCTCTGCTGGTTATTATAACCAAGTCTCAAATGCACGTAATCATATATTTGAAAATCTCCGCCGATTGAAACATTTCTGAATCTCTTGAAGAATTTATCCTGTTTTTCGAGCAGATTGCTAAATGAAAGATTAACTGTCAGAGGTATGTCTTCGAGCTGCTTGCTGACTCCGATTCTCAGGTCTATCGGCAGATTTTCTTTTGTATTGTAATAAGGGTCTAACTGAAATCCTGCATTGAGTATGCTTGCACCCACACTCACCATATATTTCGGAATATGATAAATAAGCCCCGCATCAAGTGCCAGTGCGGATGAATTATATTCGTCTATATGAGAGTATATAAATTTAAGATTAATACCGTAATTCAGAGATATGTCTTTTGTTAATGAATCGTCGGTGACAAAGTCATAAGGATTATATTTGTTCGCATAACCGAGTGAAAGGGCGATATCCGTTGCCGAAAAAGTTCCGAGATTATTATCGAATTCGTCATATTTATCGAAAGAACCGTAATTTATGAATCTGATTCCGACACCGAAATATCCAATGTCTTTGTATTTTTTCGATATCGATGCATTACCGGAATTTATATCCATAAGATATTTAAAAAATCCAACCGATGCCTGATTACTTTTTAATGTTGCCAGTCCCGCAGGATTATAAAAAATTGTGTTTACATCATTTATTGCGGCGACGTATGTACCTGCCATTGCTGAAGATTTTGCATCCACATCGAGTCTGAGGAAGTTATAAGTAGAGGTTACTTGAGTAAAACCTTCTGTGAAAAATATTGTTAAAAATATCAGTATTATAATGACTTTCTTGACGTTCATCAGATAAATTTTAAATGTCAATTTATTAAAATTATAGAACAATTAAAAGGGGAAAAAAATTTGAAATAAATTCTTTTTGTAAAATAATTGAACAAAAATAATAATTAGCTTCTGTCCTTTTAATAAAATTACCTGTATTGAAAAATCTATAGTTTTAGAAGTTTCATTGTATTTCCGCAGAAATCGTTTTCTTTTATTCTATACTCGATTCCATCTTTGGTTATAAATTTGATGTCCCGGATGTAATGGCTTGTGTCTATTGCATCAAACCTGAATTTGAGAATTTCTCAGGGATTAAAATCGTCTTTCGGTAATACATAGAATCCCAAGTTATTTGCTCCCGTAAGTGAAAAATATATATCAGTAATTATCTCTT
>VGWA01000192.1 GCA_016873795.1 Ignavibacteria bacterium | reverse complement strand
GGGGGTTTGTTTTAAAATATCCTCTATTTAACGAAAAATCTGTCCAAAATCGATTGTTTTTTATGTTTTATTCAAGTTCCATTTTTATTTTGGACAGCAGTGCATATTATCCGTTATAATTTATCATTTATCATTTATCATTTATCATTTATAATCTATCCGTTATAATTTATCCATTATAATTTATCCGTTATAATTTATCCGTTATAATTTATCATTTATAATCTATCCGTTATAATTTATCCGTTATAATTTATCATTTATCATTTATAATTTATAATTATTATGTACTTGTCTTTTTTATTTATGCATTTATTTTTTAATTAAATAAATCATATTAAACTTTTATTTTATACAATAAAAAAGGAGAAAAATATGTATAAAAAGATTTCATTATCTCTGATACTGTTCGCTGCAATTATTTCCACCGTTTATTCGCAGGTCAGGAGAGACAGCGCCGATTTCATTATTATGAAAAATGAGTTCTGGAATGAGATGCTGAAAGAAATGGATGCTTTCAAGTCTGAACCTGTCAAAGAAAAAAAATCTTTTAAAATGGATTTTACGGGATACGATATCCCGACTTCACCGGCACAATTTACAAAATACCGGTTTAACGAACCGGTATCACAGGGATATACGGGAACCTGCTGGTCTTTTTCGACTACTTCGCTTCTCGAATCGGAAGTTTATAGAATCCATAATAAAAAAATTAAATTATCCGAGATGCATACCGCTTACTGGGAATATATCGAAAAAGCAAAAGGGTATGTAAGAGCGCGGGGAAATCAATCGTTCGGAGAAGGCTCTCAGGCAAATGCCGTTTTAAGAATATGGAAACAATACGGTGCGGTTCCGGAAGAAGTCTATAACGGAATGCTTCCCGGACAGAAACATCATGACCATAGAGTTATGTTTGAGGAGATGAATAACTTTTTGAAAGGATTGAAAACAAGCAATATCTGGAATGAAGAGTTTGCCGCAAAAACGATAAAATCCATATTGAACAAATATCTCGGTGAGCCGCCTGCTTCTTTTACATATAACGGAAAGGAATATACTCCGAAAGAATTTCTGGAAAAAGAAATACAGATTAATCCTGACGACTATGTGGATATAATCTCGTTGATGCAGGAAGACTATTGGAAACAAATAGAATATCCTGTACCCGACAACTGGTGGCACAACAAAGATTATTATAATGTTCCGCTTGATATTTATATGGACTTAATAAAAAAATCAATTTCGAACGGATATACCATTTGTATCGGAGGCGATGTTTCTGAAGCCGGTTATGATTCCAGAAATCAGGTGGCTATGGTTCCGACTTTCGATATTCCCTCGGATTATATTGACCAGTATGCACGTCAGTTCAGATTTACAAACGGCACTACCGGTGATGACCATGGTCTTCATCTGGTCGGTTATATGGTAAAAGACGGAAAGTACTGGTTTCTAATCAAAGATTCAGGTGCCGGTTCAAGAGCATCCGGAAATAATCCTGGTTTTTATTACTATCACGAAGACTATATCAAACTCAAAATGCTCACATTTATGGTTCATAAAGACGCCGTAATAGATGTACTCGAAAAATTCAAAAAATAATAATTTTTCCATTCCGATATTAAATTATATTTTTTATAAATTTATTAGTGTCAATTAGTCAAAATTCGCGTAAATTCGCGGTATCAATTCATGTTAATTCTTATTCGCAATTATTTTTTTCTATAGGTTCATTAACGTCAATTAGTCAAAATTCGTGTAAATTAGCGGTATCAATTCATGTAAATTCTTATTCGCAATTATTTTTTCTATGGGTTCATTAGTGTCAGTTAGTCAAAATTCGCGTAAATTCGTGGTATCAATTCATGTTAATTCTTATTCGCAATTATTTTTTCTATCGGTTCATTAACGTCAATTAGTCAAAATTCGCGTAAATTCGCGGTATCAATTCATGTTATTTCTTATTCGCAATTATTTTTTCTATGGGTTCATTAGTGTCAATTAGTCAAAATTCGCGTAAATTAGTGGTTTACAAATCCCGTATTTTGAATTATTTTAAAAATATTTACATTCTATACTATACAAAATATAATCGTGTTATTATGAAAAAAATTTTATTTCTGATTCTTTTTACAACTCATTTATCTGTTGCTCAAACGGTAACCATACCGGGAATCGAATCTATCAGTTCGACAAATATGCTGAAAACAGTCGAATTTCTTGCTTCCGAAAAATTACAGGGCAGACTTTCAGGCAGTCCCGGTTATTACGAAGCAGCGGAATATATGAAAAACGAATTTCAGAAAATCGGACTTAAACCTGCTTTCGGAAATGATTACTACCAGTATTTTTATACCGAATATAATGAAATTACTTCGGCAGGATTTACAGTATTCGATAATTCGGGAAATCCGCGGATTTACGAGTTAGGAAAAGATTTTGTTTGCAGAGGATTTACCGGTTCGGGAGAAATAAAATCGGAAGTTGTTTTCTGCGGTTACGGAGAAGCTCTGGGAGATTATAATGATTATCAAAATACAGATGTAAGAAATAAAATAGTAATGTTTTTCAAACAGGATGCGTCGTTTCTGAAGCAGGAATCGTTCGGCGGGGCAACACTGAGGCACAGGGTGAACCTTGCAGTAAAAAACGGAGCAAAAGGTATAATTCTTGTATCGAAACCGAATGATAGAAATCCGCAAAAACCTATAGGCAGTGTAATGGACGGAGATGGGGAGTTTCAACCAAATTGTCCCGTAATTCATATCGATTTACAAACAGCCGATGAAATATTAAAAGAAAAAAAATACAAGATTAAAAATCTGCAATCAGTGATAGACTCAACAGAGCATCCGTTTTCGTTCAATACCGGAGTAACAGCGGAGATAGAAATAAAAGCACAATACGAAAAAGAGCGGAAAACAATGAACATTGCGGGAATATATGAAGGTACGGATGACAGTTTAAAGAACGAATATATTGTTATCGGAGCTCATCTCGATCATGTGGGAGGACAGGCAGGTAAAATTTATTTCCCGGGTGCAAACGATAATGCTTCAGGTTCTGCCGGAGTGCTTGAGATTGCAAAAACATTTGCAGAAAAGGGGATAAAAACAAAACGTTCGATAATTTTTGTTTTATTTTCAAATGAAGAATCCGGATTGCAGGGTGCTAAACAATTTATAAACAATCCTCCTCTCCCCCTAACCCCTGACCCCCAACCACTAATCCCTG
>VGWA01000191.1 GCA_016873795.1 Ignavibacteria bacterium | reverse complement strand
ATGACAGTAATGATTCTGAAACAAACTCTGTATTGGACATCATTAATTCTCTTTACTTATAACACATCACTTTTTCCTATTTATTATTTGTTGTCTGTTCTTTGTCCGCCGTGAACATCTCTGTGTCCAAATTTTCTCCGTGTCTCAGTGTCTCCGTGTTTAATTTACTATTTATTATTTGCTATTTGCCTCTGCGTCTTTGCGTTGAACCTTCCTCCGTGTCTCTGTGTTTAATTTCCTATTTACTTTTTACTATTTATTATTTGCTATTTGCCTCTGCGTCTTTGCGTTGAATATTTCTCTGTGTCTCAGTGTCTCCGTGTTTAATTTACTTTTTACTATTTATTATTTGCTATCTGTTATCTGTCTTCCCTGGCGGACGTCTCTGAGTTGAAAAGTTGAAATATATTACTTTACATCCTTACATATTTTCTTAAAATCTCTTTCCATTTAATCTCGAGTTTTTCGTTATAATGCCATTCGACTGTATCGAGCGTACCTTCTGCCGGATTCCTGTAATATCTGTCGGCTCCGATTCTCTTTTCGCCCTGCCAGCTTTTCAGAAAAAAATCAGCCGCCATTTCGTAGCAGACTCCTTTCATATCCTTCGGAATGCAAAATGTACCGGTCGGCTCGTTGATTTTATACCCGGAATCGTAATTGATTTGTATGTTATTTATTCCCTGTATGAAAACAAATCCGTGTATTACAATTATTCTTCCTGTCTCCTGTTCCAAAATTATATTATTTCCCGGCGGCTCTCCTTTGAATAAATCGTAAATAAAATTACTATTTCTGTCTCTGTAATATATCCGGTTAATTGCATAAACCGGATAATTATTCAGCATGTGCGTGTTTCCGCCGTTGCCTGATATTATCTCTTCGTTTGTCTGATATAACAATTTTCTCTTGCAGTAATTTTCGATTTTCGATACGGCATAATTAATACAATCCTGAAGTAATTCATCTGTGGCTCTTGGAAAATATTCGTCTTTCTGAAGATATGACTTTAATTCATCTCTTGTTATCATTTTATTTTAATTATTAATTTATAATTATTTTCTGATCACTGATCACTGAAAACTGAGTAAGCTATCAGCTATGAGCCATCAGCTATGAGCCATCAGCTATGACCTATCAGCTATCAGCCACTCTGTCTCCGTGTTTAATTTACTATTTACTTTTTATTATTTGCTATTTACCTCTGCGTCTTTGCGTTGAATATTTCTCTGTGTCTCTGTGTCTCCGTGTTTAATTTACTATTTACTTTTTACTTTTTATTATTTGCTATTTGCCTCTGCGTCTTTGCGTTGAATATTTCTCTGTGTCTCTGTGTCTCCGTGTTTAATTTACTATTCACTTTTTACTTTTTATTATTTGCTATTTACCTCTGCGTCTCTGCGTCTTTGCGTTAAATATTTCAGTTATTAATTTAACATTTAACATTTATAATTTAACATTTAACATTGTATATCCTATTCGTCGTCCGTCGCAATAACCGAAAACGACTCAGGAAAAATACATTGAAAATCAAGCGATATCCCGAAGTTAATCCCGACTAATCCCTGCTGCCATAAGTTAATCGTCATGGAACCGTCCAATACCGATGCTTCTTTTGAAATCGAAACCGTCATCGAATTTCTCTGTGCCATATAGTGATTCTTCAAATTTCCGAACAGGATAAAAGGAACTCCGTGTCCGTTCTCGCTCGTGCTGTATATTGCATCGCTTAACTCAACCGGATAACCTTCTATCATTCCGCTCTTTCTGTCATCACCGCTCATAACATATTCGGGAGTCACCGCGTATTTGTCCGGATCGCCGAATTCAATCGTCGAATATCGCAACTTCTTAACCAACCCGTAAACAGTCCTGTGCATATACCATTTTGCACCAGGTAGTGTCCACGAAGGAACTTTCGCCATCGCATCGATTAAATTGTCATAAGCCAAATTTGACATATTCGCACCGCATCTGACAACGTTTATCGCGTATTCATTAAATTGCAGCACTCCGACAATCGAACCAGAACCTTTGAATGCAGCAACATCTTCTGCCCTCGCAATTATCGAACCCGCTAACTCGGTCATAAATCCCATTACGTCAAATGCAGAATCTTCAATAAGTTGCTTTGAAAGCAGAACGATAAATCCGCCGTCTTTTCTCGTGAACTGAACATTCGTAAATGTAGCATTCGATACGGTTCTTGCAGCAGCTTCATTATGCCACATAAAAGTAGGGGATGCGGAAAGTTTAGGCATATTAAGTTTCTGGTGCGAAATGTTAATTACAGTTCCGTTTCTGCGGAACACACCCGCCTTGTCAACGAATGCCATTATTTTATTATACATTTCCTGCGGTACAGTATAACCGCCTAAACCCGCCGTTCCTTCTTTCATAATGTCCGCCTTGTATTTAGCTGGAAGTAATGCCGGGTCATTGTAAACAATCGATTTTATTAGCATTCTTCCTTCCTGAACTTCCGGATTTTCATTATGGTCTCGTGACATATAATTCTCGGGCGGTATGTCAGTCAGCGGATTTGTGTTTATCATTTCTTTGATAGAATCCAATCCTGACTTTAGCCCTGCCTCTAAGCCTGTCTTTAAGCCTGACTTTAGTTCTGATTTTAATTCAGATTTAAGTTCTGTTGCCAGATTATCGATTCGGGAATTTAAATCCTGAATTTCGTTTAATGTTTGTTTTTTTTCTTCATTCATATTTTTGTCCTCCTTTTTATTTTCTTTGTTTGATATGAAAAAACTTTTTATTCTGCTGTCCGATAGTGAATTCAATATCAGATTTACTGCATCCGGATTGGCAGGCAGCGGAACGCTCGAATACTCGAGTAGCAGCCATTTGTTTATATAATTCAACCCGTCTTCCTTTCTTATTTCGTCTTTTGGAATGAATCCGATGCTCCATGCATTTAAATATCCTTCTTTGTTTAATTTATAAATTTCGCTGCCTGTATGCGTATACGCAAATTGTGTTCTTGCGATTATTCCTTCGGGAGTAATTTTTATATCCAGATTTTTTCCTATGGGTATTGCATTGTATCTGTGCCCGAAAAGTACGACTGGATTTTTTCTGTAAACCGATAAATCTGCTCCTGCCGGATTGATGACATCGCCGAACAAATCGGGTGATGAAGTCGTTATGTAATGCTCGAGTATCATTTCGTCGTCATTATGATTTATTTTTGCGGTAACAAAATTTTTATAAATTATTTTTTCTT
>VGWA01000190.1 GCA_016873795.1 Ignavibacteria bacterium | reverse complement strand
TGTTGACCGTAAAACACCCCTTGTTATCAATAACGCAGGCAATATGAATACAATTGTTCTTACTTTTGGTATCGGCTACAACTTCTACTAACTCTCTTCAAATAAAATTTAATCGAATTCTAAAAAAAAGCCCTGTAGTTTTCAACAACAGGGCTTCTCTATTTACTCTTTACTCTTTGCTATTTACTCTTTTCTATTTGCACTTATGTTTCGCTTCGAACACAGCCATTGCTGTTATATTCACTATATCATCTACCGTATTTCCGTGTCCAAGCAGATATACAGGTTTCTTTATTCCGAGCAATATCGGACCGATTGCTACAGCTCCGCCTAATTCAACAAGTGTTTTATATAAAATGTTTGCGGAAGTCAAATCAGGACATATTAATACATTTGCACCTTCTTTCAAATTACTGAACGGATAATATTCTTTTAACAAATTTTCGTTCAACGCTACATCTGCCTGAATTTCTCCGTCAACAATCAAATCCGGGTTTGTTTTATTCACTATTTCAACGGCTTTTTTTACTTTCTCCGCCAGCGGATGTTTTGTACTGCCGAAACTGCTGAATGAAAGCATTGCAATCTTCGGCTCAATATCCAGTTGTTTCACTTTTTCCGCAACAAGTAAAACTATTCCCGCAAGTTCTTCCGGTGTCGGTTCAATATTCACAGTTGCATCTGCAATAAACACTGTTCGATTCTTAAACACCATCATATACAATCCTGCAATATTCTTTACTCCTTTTTCTTTTCCTATTATTTGCAATGCTGGGCGAATCGTATCCGGATATTGCTGTGTAAGTCCGGATATCAGACCATCCGCTTCTCCGCTGTTTACCATCAGCATTCCGAATATATTATGATTCTTAACCATCCTCTTTGCATCTACCATCGTTATCCCTTTTCTCTGTCTTAAACCGAATAGTGATTCTGCAAAACTCTGTAATTTGTCGGAAACTGCGGGTTCAAATATTTCAACTTTACTTATGTCAAAACTTAGTCCGAGTTCTTTTATTTTATCTTTTATCTTCTTTGGATTTCCTAATAATACCGGCTCGGCAATTTTTTCATCTAAAATAATTTGCGATGCTCTTAAAATTTTATCTTCTTCTCCTTCGGGGAATACTATCTTCTTCGGTGTTTCCTGTGCTTTATGTATAAACACGCGCATAATTTCGTTCGAGCGTCCGAATCTCGCATTCAGACAATCTTTATATGCTTCGAAATCTTTTATCGGATTTTTAGCGACGCCTGATTCAATTGCTGCTTTTGCTACTGCCGTTGCCTCCCATATTAACACTCTCGGGTCAAACGGTTTCGGTATTATGTATTGTCTTCCAAATTCGATTCTTTTACCGCCGTATGCTTTGATTACTCCGTCCGGTACATCTTCTTTCGTAAGATTTGCAAGCGCAAAGGAAGCGGCTTTTTTCATTTCTTCGTTTATTACGGTCGCTCTGACGTCAAGTGCACCTCTGAATATAAACGGAAATCCGAGTACGTTATTTACCTGATTGGGATAATCCGAGCGTCCCGTTGCCATAATAACGTCATCTCTTGCTGCCATTGCATCTTCGTATGTAATTTCCGGATTCGGGTTTGCCATTGCAAAAATAACAGGATTATCCGCCATCGTCTTCACCATCTCCTTCTTTAGAATTCCTTTCACCGATACTCCGCAGAATACATCCGCTCCTTTTACAGCGTCGGCAAGAGTTCTTTTATCAGTATTCTGTGCAAAATATTCTTTGTACGGATTCATTCCTTCTTTTCTTCCTTTATAAACGACGCCTTTAGTATCCACAAGAATCATATTTTCTTTTTTAACGCCGAGATTTTCGTACATTTTTGCGCATGCAATACCCGCAGCACCTGCACCGCTGAACACAACTTTTATATTACCGATTTTCTTATTCACGATTTCAATAGCATTTAATAAAGCGGCACCGCTGATTATTGCTGTCCCGTGCTGGTCATCGTGGAATACCGGAATACCCATTGTTTTAATTAATGTCTCTTCGATGTAGAAACATTCGGGTGCCTTGATATCCTCGAGATTTATACCCCCGAATGTCGGCTCCAGCAGCTGAACGCATTTTATAATTTCGTCTGAATCGTGTGTGTCTAACTCAATGTCGAATACATCAATATCCGCAAATCTTTTAAATAATACTCCCTTTCCTTCCATGACCGGTTTGCCGGCAAGTGCGCCGATATCACCGAGTCCTAATACCGCGGTTCCGTTCGATACTACCGCTACCAGATTTCCTTTGGCAGTGTATGTGTATGCATCATCCGGATTTTTTTCTATCTCCAGGCACGGTTCTGCTACACCCGGAGTGTATGCAAGAGATAATTCTCTTTGCGTAGAGCAGGGTTTGGTCGAAACAACTTCAATCTTGCCCCGCCTTCCCAGAGAATGATAATCGAGTGAGTCCTGTTTGCGTATCATCTTTTTCCCTTTCTAAATATAAATTTTTAGGTTTTTATTTTTGAAAATTTTATTTTTTATTATCGATAAGGTGTGAAATTTTCGAGAGTCACTTTCTGAATTCCTTAACATCGGATACAGTATAAGTTTTTTAGTTTTCTGTATATTTAAAATATGAAAATATTTTAAAATTAACAATTGTATTATTAAGATAATGTTTCGGACTGTAAACATTAAAAAAACTACAAAAGTCATATTTACCTGTCCTGATGGCAGAGAAAAAAAACTACAAAAGTCTTATTTACCTGTCCTGATGGCAGAAAAAAAAAACTACAAAAGTCTTATTTACCTGTCCAGATTGTAGAGGATAAGTAAATTTAATTATGTTTCTTCGAATGATTTACATTGTAACTTAGACTTTTGTAGTCTGAACCAAGCCAGGAGAAAACTACAAAAGTCTTATTTACCTGTCCAGATGTTAGGGGAGAAGTAAATTTAATTTTGATATTTCTTTAGATTTACGTTGCAATTCAGACTTTTGTAGTCTGTAGAGAAATGCGGAATGAAACTACAAAAGTCTTATTTAGGTATCTTGATGTTATAGGAGAAGTTAATTTGAGTTTGGTATTTCTTTAGATTTACATTGTAACTTAGACTTTTGTAGTCTGATTCAAGCCGGGAGAAAAACTACAAAAGTCTTATTTAGGTATCTTGAAAGCAGAGGAGAAGTTAATTTGAGTTTGTTATTTCTTTAAATTTACGTTGCAACTTAGACTTTTGTAGTCTGAAGGTTTAAAAAACTACAAAAGTCTTATTTAGGTG
>VGWA01000189.1 GCA_016873795.1 Ignavibacteria bacterium | reverse complement strand
CCGAATAAAGTAAATTTTAATAACTTTATGATTTTTTCTTTTTCCTGAAAATTACTGTGAAATTCCTTGCTTAACTCGAAAAGAGATTTTAACTGTGAAATTTTCGAATTTAAATTTTCGTTAAGCCTTATTATTTCATTGTATTTCAATGAATTTTCGATTGACGAAGCGGATATGTTCAAGAGTGTTTCAATAAATGATATTTCACTGTTTGATAATTCAGCGTTTTTTAACTTCTTACCTAAACATAGAATACCGATGAGTTTCTTGTTGTAATATATCTTGAAAAAATGCTCGAGTCTGCTCCTGTTGAAAAAATCACTGAAGGACTTTAGTTTGTACGCCGTAAAATAAGCCTGGCGGGGGAATTCTGCTCTGACTTCGCTTTTGATATATTTACTGTCTATTCCTTTACCGGATTCGACTTTGTATATGTCATTTGATTCAACTCCTTGTGCTTTTAATAATACCGCACCACTTGAAATTAACATCTTGCCCATCAAAGGAAGTAAAATATTTCCGAGTATAAAATCGAGGTCTAATCTGCTGCTGATTAACTGTGAAAATTCTATCAGAGAATCTAACTCAAGCTGCCTGTAATAAGAATTATTTTTATTCATTTAATAATTCTCTTAATTGTCTTGTTAAGTATATTTTATTAGTGTTAGTTCGTTTAAATCCGGCTGGTAATGTTTCAACTCTATCTTATTCATAAACATTTTAATCAACGGAATTCCCAAACCGCCCACCTTATGTTGTTTTAAATAAGTTTTCATGTCAGGAACTTCTATTGTATTCGGGTCGAATTCATTCCCCCTGTAAGTTATTGTTATTTTTAATATTTTATTTTCTTTTTTTAATAATATTTCTATACTTTCGCTGTCGTCGTATTTGTGAGTATATTTTATGATGTTTGTGCAGGCTTCGTCAACGGACATAACTACCTGATTGACA
This sequence comes from Ignavibacteria bacterium, assembly GCA_016873795.1. Lineage (GTDB taxonomy): Bacteria > Bacteroidota > Ignavibacteria > Tepidaquicellales > Tepidaquicellaceae > VGWA01. The sequence continues at coordinate 2,304 of VGWA01000189.1, read as the reverse complement.
ATGGATTGTTCTAATCCGTACTGCGTTGCCTTTTGTTCAATGAAATCTCTTACTGACTTCAGATTTTTCGTTGAACTTGATATCAATATTTTGTCTTCAGCTTTCACTCTTATTAAGAAAACTTCTGAATTTTGTTATTGCCGACCCTTGTTCTCTTTCAATTTCAAATAATACGGGAAATCCAAGCATGTCAAAAATGTTGAATATTTTATCGCTCATCTCGCATAACCTGATGTCGCCTCCATTATTCCTTATGCTTTCGATATAAGCCATAAATACTCCCAATCCCGCACTGCTTATGTATGAGAGCTTCCTGAAGTTAACAAGTATATTGTACTTCTTTTCTGAAATAAGCCTTTCAAAGGCTTTCTCCAGCTCGACGGATGTGTGTGCATCAAGATATCCTTCGATGTTTAATATCCTGATGTTACCATCTGTTTTTTCATAAATTTTAAAATCTTCCATAATTAATAGACTTTTACTCAAAATCTAAAAAATAATTTTTAAAATAAATGCATAATTTTCATATCTTATTTTCATTTTATGTTCTAATTTCTTATACTAAAAAAAGCGTGAAAAGTTACATTTTTTTTGCATAGAATATAAAGTTTAATTAAATTATATTTTCTCTATTAATGCACAAATTCAGTAAGTTACTAAATAAAAAATCAAGATTAGTAATAGGAATTCTTTCCGGTACATCTGTTAACTCCGTAGACCTCGTACTCTTAAAGATTAATAACTCAAATAAAAAATCTTCAATTAAAGTATTAGCATTTCAGTCTTATCCGATAAAAAATAATATCAAGAATGAAATTTTGAGAATCTCTTCGAAAAAATACGGAAATGTTGAAAATATCTGTAAAATGAATTTCATAATAGGAAGAATGTTTGCAGAAAAAATTAATAATTTTATTAAATCATTAAATCTGAATGCGGATAAAATTGACCTCATCGGTTCGCACGGTCAGACAGTGTATCATTACCCATTTGATGTAAAATTCGAAGATTATAGTTCCAAATCAACTTTACAAATAGGCGACCCTTCGGTAATTGCAAATTTAACGAATATTACAACAGTAGGGGACTTCAGAAATGCAGACGTCGCAGTCGGAGGAAACGGAGCCCCTTTGGTTCCTCATCTGGATTATGTTTTCTTCTCCGATAGACATGAAGACAGAATTTTAATTAATATCGGAGGTATTGCAAATTTAACTTATCTTAAAAAAAATACTGACAAAGATGATTTAATCGCATTCGATTCGGGTCCGGGAAATATGCTTATTGACGGACTGATGAGAGAATTTTTCAATCAGCAATATGATAAAGACGGTAAAATCGCAGAGTCGGGAAATTTTAATAATCTTCTCTTCTATCAATTATTGAACTATGATAACTATTTTAAAATGATTCCGCCAAAATCCACAGGACGTGAATACTATGGGAACGAATTCGTCAAATTCATAATTTCGAAATCAAAAAATATCAGCAAAAAAGATGTAATAAGAACAGTATCCGAATATACGGCTTATACTATATGGCATAATATAAGCTATTTTTTAAGAACAGATGATAATACAAAGATTTATGTCAGCGGCGGTGGTGCTGATAATAAGTTCTTAATAAAAATATTGAAAAAATATTTTCCGGAAAATGTTATTGAAAAAGTCAACGTAAAAGGAATAAATTCGAAAAATAAAGAAGCAGTTTTGTTTGCTTTACTCGCTAATGAAACGATAAATTATATTTCCACTAATATCCCGAATGTTACTGGCGCAGAAAAAGAAGTACTTCTTGGAAAAATATGTTTAGCGTAAAATATAATTAATATTTATGAAAATTGTCGTAACAGGAGGCGCCGGCTTCCTGGGTTATCATATCGCTCAACGAATTAATGAAATAACAGAATTTAATAATACTGTTTTCTTCGATATTGCAGAGTTCGAAAAAAATGAGTATGACAGCAATATTAATTGTATATACGGAGATGTCAGAAATCCGAAATTGACAGATGAAATTATCCGGGGAGCTGATGTCGTAATTCACTGCGCTGCGGCATTGCCTCTGTGGAAAAAAAAGGACATCTTTGAAACCAATGTCGACGGGATGAGAAATGTCTGCGAAAGTTGTTTGAAATTTAATGTAAATAAATTAATTTTTATTTCTTCAACTGCGGTCTACGGTGTTCCAAAAATTCATCCTATCTATGAAAATCATGAAAGAATCGGAGTAGGGAATTACGGTAAGAGTAAAATAATGGCTGAAGATGTCTGCTTTGAATATCAAAAGAAAGGACTAACAGTA
>VGWA01000188.1 GCA_016873795.1 Ignavibacteria bacterium | reverse complement strand
TTAATATTTGTAATTTAGTTGAAGGGATTCGGATAATTCTGTTCGAGAATGAAATCGTTAATCGTCTGATAATTATTTACTATACCTGTATAAATTGTAGTATCGCTCCCGCCAGTCGTAGTGTGAATTCCATTAGTAAACAAATAAGCCCAACCATGCAATTTAGTTGCAAAGTTTATATTAAAATATTGAAATATATTTATATTAGTATCAGGTAATTGATAACCCCAGTTTAATCCCCCATTTGTCGTTTTATATACTATTCCTCTTGCTGTATAAGGAGATAACCAAATATATCCGTTAACTCCAAATAAAGTATCTCTACTTAATACCGATATATCAGACATATCATTGCGTAATTGAGGATTCTGAGGAAAATCTTGCGTAACCCAATTTAATCCTCCATCTTTGGTTTTCTTAATAGGTCCTCTTACTTTCCACCCAGTTAAGCTATCAACAAAATACATATCTAAAAAATTATTATCAGTTAACCAAGTCCAATTAATTCCACCATTTGTAGTCTTAAAAAGTGTAAAGCTTGGATTATTTATTCTTTCACACACAAACCCAATATCCTTGTTATACATATAGATTTTATTAGGATTATAAGATGGTCCGAAATCATACAAATAATGCCACGAATTACCTCCGTTCGTCGTTCGATATAAACCACCGTCAAATCCTCCTGAACGTACTAATAAAATTGTGTCTTCGTTAATTACTGACATATCATTGAAACCTGTCGGAGCACCTAGTGTTATCCAGTTAATTCCTCCGTTCGTTGTCTTTAAAAAAGGAAAATAATCTGTACATACATATCCAACATCATAGTTAATAAAAATTATTCTTCGTAAAACACCACTTGAATTCTCTAAATTTACATGCCAATTATCACCACCATTTGATGTTTTTAAAATGTAACCTATCCCTGAACTATTTTTGTTCGTTACTGCAAATCCCGTCAGACTATCGAGAAATGTAATATCGTTTATACTTGCTCCGCCTAAATCAGGTATCGACTGCTGATACCACCCGCCGTTTATATTCATATCATAAAACTCGAATGAAGTGAATATTAACAATATCGATATCCCTATCAGCAGTGAATCTACCTTCTCTATTATCATATTAACTGTTTTTTTCATATCAAACCTCTTTTTACCTTCATAATTTATATTTGAAAAAACATCTACAAAAATCTAAATCGTTCTTAACCTGAAATCCAACCCTATTCATCGAACGAAAAAATTCTCATACACAGTGAAAATTAAACACAATAAATTATAAAATCAAGTATTAAAACAAATTACGGATTCTAAAGAAATCTTATTTCGAAAAAAGAAAAAAATATCCTCTCATCTTATTAAAACCATTTTCTTAACAGCGTTATATTCCCCCGCAGTAAGTCTGTAAAAATACACCCCGCTCGGCAATCCCGCAGCATCGAACCTGACAGTATGTTCCCCCGCTTCGTATTTTTTACTCGTCAGAACTCTTATCAACTTACCCGTAATATCATATATTTTTATTTCCGCAAATCCCGCATTTATACTAAAGTCAGGCATTCCTGACTTTAGTTTAAATTTAACATTTGTAATTGAATTGAACGGATTCGGATAGTTTTGCATCAATGTATATTTTTCCGGAATATCTGAGTAATTACTTTGGATATTTACAATAGTAGCTGTTCCGTAAACTCCTGTGTGTCCTATATTATATTGATACATCGGTAAGGTAATTTTTGAAGGAGCGTACGGAGTTTGCATATTCCATAAATATATATAGACTGAAGATGTTGATGATTCCCTTCCTGCACCAACCATGTCCATTATTCCGTTTCTGTCAATATCGAGTAAACAAGGTATATTGAAGAATGTAGTTCCTTCAGTTAATATGGGAAAACCTGTTACAGGTGTTCCGTTATGATTAAAGGCAAGATACTGACCTTTACCGGAAGATGTCGAATTGTCGTCTATTATTAACTCATTAATATTATCATTGTCAATATCTGCCATAATCGGCTGTGTGTTTAATGCATTTAACGGACCGACCGGAAATCCTGATAGTGAATTTCCGTTGATGTTCCATGCATAAAGCATATCTATCGGTGTGGCGCTCAATATCTGGTCACCAACAGCTACGTCGAGTATGTTATCTGTATCGATGTAACCTACGGATGGTGGAGTATAAATCCAGTAGTTTGTGTATTTAGGCCAGTTTGAAAGAATTGTACCATCCCTTCTTAATATGTAAACATATCCTCCTCCGCCAAGAACATGAGTTCCGAATATTATTTCTCTGTAAGTATCACCGTCAACATCTGCTAAAACAGGCGAGGAATAAGAGTTTACATCGCTGTTCGGCATAAAGAACGGAAATCCCGGGATAGAGTCTCCGTTTGCCTTCCATACATATAATGCATTATATGATTCTGATATAATTTCAGGAAATCCGTCATTGTCTATATCACCCGCAGCAGAACTGGAAGCGGGTACATGACCTATTGGCTTCGGCCAGCCGGGATAAACAGTTCCGTTTCCGTTATAAACCCAGACTTCACCAACAGGGTATAATCTTTTATTAACGATAAATTCTTTTTTTCCGTCATTGTTTAAATCAGCTAGTACCGGTGTTCTGGAACTGTAACCATGATTAATCGGAAAGCCGGCAACAAGTGTCCCGTTTTTCTTGTATGCATATATGAACCCGCCGGATGTGGCTCCGTGATTTGTGACTACAATTTCTTCCTGTCCGTCACCGTCAATATCTCCTGCTGCAGGTGCTCCTTCTAAAGAGTATGAAGACACTGTAACGGGCCAGCCGGGAACATTTGTCCCATCAAAATTCAATGCATATACACTTAATCCTACGTTGTAAAGTATCTCAAACTCCGGGTCTGAATCCATATTCAGAAAAATACCCCCTTCAAATGAGTTTCCTGTAAAACTTACAGGAAAACCGTTAAATATAATAACTGAATCTGTACCGATTTTTTCATACTTATAATCACCTGTTTTGGCATCAAGGTAGTTATAAAATCCCACTGCTGTCCAAAATAAAAATGGAACTTGAATAAAACATAAAAAACAATCGATTTTGGACAGATTTTTCGTTAAATAGAGGATATTTTAAAACAAACCCCCCTTATTATTTTTGGAGTTTAAAATATTTTTAGCTGTATTTCTTCAATTTCCTTGCCTGGAGGCTTAAAAGGTTCATTTAACCATTGTTCTAAACTAATTTTGACAAACAAATTAAAT
>VGWA01000187.1 GCA_016873795.1 Ignavibacteria bacterium | reverse complement strand
AACCCCTTTAACGAAGAGATTAAAAGTATTTTAAATTATATTATATATAATATGAAGATGCTGTTTCTTGATAAAACCTCTAAAGACATTGACACATTTATTTATTATTTAAACAATCCCGTCGAAATAAAAACGATTTGTAAGTAAACAAAACAGACATACAAGAAAGAAAAAAATTAAAATCAACATGAGTAATTATGCTGTAATAATGGCTGGAGGGGTGGGCCAAAGATTTTGGCCGAAAGGATCTACTAAAATTCCGAAACAATTTCTTGATATTACCGAATCATCGGGTAGGAGGACTAAAATCAAAACAGAATCAATGATACAAAGTACGTTTATCAGATTGACAGAATTCATTCACCCAACAAAAATATTTGTTATAACAAACATTAACTATAGAACTATTGTAAAAAAGCAAATACCAAACATACCCGAAGATAATATAATAGGCGAACCTTTTGGGAGAAACACAGCCCCCTGTATAGGATTAACATGTGTTTTTTTAAAGCAGTTTAACCAGAAAGCAAACGTTCTGGTAGTACCCTCTGATCACATTATCAAAAACAAAAACGAATTCGCGAGAGTTGCTAAAACCGGCTTGAAATTCACCAACGAACACGGAGGAATAGTCACGCTAGGAATAAATCCAACAAGGCCGGAAACAGGATACGGGTATATACAATACAATACGGAAGACTACATAGATATATTATCGCAATCCATCACAAAAGAGAAACTAAAACCAGAAAGAATTTATAAAGTAAAAACCTTTGCTGAAAAACCAAACACGGAACTTGCAAAAGCGTTCATCGAAAGTGGCGACTTTTTATGGAATAGCGGAATGTTTATATTTCGGGTTGACACAATGCTTGAGGAGCTTGAAAAATTTTTACCTGATATTTATCTTGCTCTGACAAAGATTGAGAAAAATTTATTCACCTCAGTTTTCAAAAAAGTATTAGAAGACGTATACTCTAAAATAAAAGGCATATCAATAGACTATGGGGTAATGGAAAAATCAGAACGAGTTTATACAATAAGAAGCCATTTTGACTGGAGCGACGTTGGGTGCTGGGATGAAATATATAACCTTAAGAAGAAAGACACGAAAGGTAACGTTACACAAGGAATGGCTGTGTTAATTAATTCCAAAAATTGTCTTGTAATAAACGACCAAAGAATTTCAGCCCTTATAGGAGTTGAAGACTTGCTCGTAATTGATACAGACAATGGTCTTCTTGTATGTAAAAAAGGAGAATCACAGAAAGTAAAAGAAGTTGTAGACTACCTCAGAAGAAAAGGCCTTGACCAATATCTTTAAAAATCACAAATACAAACTTAACTAAAATCATGTTATAAAGCCCTTTATTATTGACATAGACCGAAAGTCAAGTCTAAAAGTCAAGTTTGAAAGTCCTAAAGGCAGGCAAGTCAGCCAAGAAAATAATTTTTTTCAATAATTATATTAATAAACATTTGAGCCATGAAATTAGACCACATCGGAATAGCCGTCAAATCGCTGGAACAAACCGTTAGTGTGTTTGAGAGTATCTTTGGCGTTAAAGCGTCTGTAGAAGAATATGTAGAAAAACAAAAGGTTAAAGTACGTAAAATAGTGATTGAAAACTGCAGCCTTGAATTTCTGGAAGGTACAGATTCAGAATCGCCAATTTCCAAACATATTGAAAAAAGAGGAGAAGGAATACAACATTGTTCTTTTGAAGTAGATAATATTACCGAGAAACTGGTGGAGCTGAAAGAAAAAGGATATAAGCTAATAAATGAAGAGCCGCAAAAAGGTGCTGACAATATGCTCATTGCGTTTATTCATCCGAAATCTACCGCCGGTATTTTGATAGAATTATCTCAACCGAACTGAAAGACAAGACTGAATTTGCGAATATTTCCAGAAACTGTTGAAACGGTTATGTTTCTTAACGTTAATCTTTCCCACGACTAAAGTCGTGGGCTGTAAATAAAGTCTTTACAACAAATAAAGTTAAGAGTTAAGATTGAAGAGAAGAAAAGAGAGAAAAAATAAAACTGAAAGTTAAAATTGATTATTCTTAAACCGAATCACAAGACTGAATTTGTGAATATTTCAAGAAACCGTTGAAACGGTTATGTTTCTTAACGTTTATCTTTCCCACGACTAAAGTCAAGCCTGATAGTTAAGTCTGTTAGAGTAAATTATCTTTTTTTATAATTGAGTAGCGAAAACCAAAAAAACAAAATCTTCAAACTTAAAATTAACAACATCCCGGAATCTCCCGGAGTATATATATTCAAAGATAAAACGGGTCGGGTTTTGTATGTAGGAAAAGCAAAAAATTTAAAGAAACGTTTAAAGCAATACATTTACACTCGGATCGAAGCTAATATGTATCAAGGAAGAATATATGCCATTATATCCAGAACGCAAAATATTGATCTTATTAATACACACACAGACATTGAGGCATTACTACTGGAATTAAATCTGATAAAAAAATATAAGCCTAAATATAATATAAATTTAAAGGACGACAAATCATATCCGTATATTATTGTGAGCAACGAACCATTTCCAAGAGTTTTTCCGACAAGACAGAAAAGAGAGGATGGTTCTAAATATTTTGGTCCCTATACAGACGTAAAAGCAATGAGACATGCCCTGAAAATCGTAAGGGATATATTTATGATTCGTTCATGCAACCTGAAACTTAACAATGAAAACATAAAGAAAAGAAAGTATAAAGTCTGCCTTGATTACCACATTAAAAAATGTGATGGTCCCTGTGAAGGTTTTATTAACGAGGAAGACTATAATGAAATGATAAAGCATATAATATCTTTGTTAAACGGGAAAATTTTTAAGATTACCGACAGTCTAAAGCAAAAGATGGTTTATTACAGCCAAAGACTCGAGTTTGAAAAAGCCCAACAAATTAAGAAGCAAATAGAAGCACTGAGTGTATATACATCGAAACAAAAGATAATAAGTGAAAAATTAGAAGATATTGATGTATTTGCTGTTGAAAAGGCAGAAAATAATTCTTGTGGTATGGTTCTCAAAGTAAGAGATGGAAAAGTAATAGGTAAAACACATTTTTATTTTGATAATGTAATTGATATCGAAAAGAGTAAAATAATAGAAAGCTTTCTTGTTGATTATTATTCTAAAACCGACTTTGTTCCGGATTATATATATCTTGAAGAGCCAATAGAAAACCTTGAAACGATTAAAGAATACCTTATTACAAAGAAGAACAAGAGGGTGAACATTGTTTTCCCGAAG
>VGWA01000186.1 GCA_016873795.1 Ignavibacteria bacterium | reverse complement strand
AACCGGAATCGTAAGCATCTTTTATCGCTATCGGGATTGATGCAGAAACCGTATTGCCCTTGCTTTCGATATTTGTAAATGATTTATTCTTATCTATTTTTAAGACTTTAACTAGGGAATCCAGCGTCATTTTACTTGCCTGATGAAATATGAATTTATCAACATCAAAAATATTCATATTATTTTTTTTAAGAAGACTGTTAATTACTTTAGGTACCTCGGAATTAATGAAAGCCCAGACACCCATACCGTCCATATAAATATCATTTTTAGTTCGAATATTCCCGTTTTCATCTTCTGTTTCAATCGATGTCTGGTTAGATTTAGGCAATCTGCAGCCGCCTGCCGGTACTATAAACTTGTCATAATCTTTTCCGGAAGATGAAAATTCAAAATCAAGCATGTCGAATAAATTCGAATTTTCTGTTACGCAGCTTACCGCAGCTCCATCGCCGAAAAGCACCCTCGCTGACCTATCCTTTTTATTTATAAATTTTGAATATGTGTCCGAGTTAATGAGCAGGATATTTTTTAGCAATCGAGACTTAATGAAAGAATAACACATAGCAAGCCCGTATATATAACCCGAGCATGCAAGGTTATAATCAAATGCAAATAACTTCTTATTTATTTTGAAATGTTTTTGAATCAAATAAGCATTTGAAGGCATGATATAATCAGGAGATTGAGTGCAATAAACAATACCGTCGAAAGTGTCGGGCTCTAAATTATACTTTTGAAATAAAGATTCGCAGGCTTTTACTGATAAATCAAGTGCTGTTTCGTTTAACCCTGAAATATGTCTGGATTTTACTCCTGATTTCTTCTCTACTTTTTCCATATCCCAGCCGGGATTTTCAAGAGCCAGCTCTGTATTTCCGACAATATGCTCCGGCAGATAATAATCCAGATATTTAATTCCGATATTAATTGTATTTACATTCATTTACTGTTGATTACTTCAATTAACTTTCTGTTATTTGCAAGTTCTTTTCCCAGCCTGCTGCTTTCACCGTGCCCAGGATAAATAATAATTTTTTCGTCCAGGGTTGCCAGTATTTTTAAAGAATTAAAAAGCTCATTCCTGTTGCTTTCGGGAAAATTTAAATTCCCTATATTGTTTTTCAGCAGTGTGTCTCCTGTAAATAAAAAATTATCGATGAGCAGACAAACGCTTCCTTTTGTATGACCCGGAGAATGAATAATTTCAAACCTGAAATCAGAAATTATCAATTCTTCCATTTCATCCAGAAAATAATCGGCAGAAGGAACTTCAACCGGCTCGCCTTGAAAAATTAGTTTCCGGTAAAAATTCAAATATTGCAGCAGTCTCCTATCTGCAGAATGCAGATAAAAAGGAATTTTGTATTTGTTTTTTAAAACCGAAACTGCTCCCGTATGGTCAAAATGTGCGTGTGTGTTGATGATGGCCACGGGATTAAAAGATGATATGGATATATAATTTATAATTTTTTCCGGTTCGTCTCCGGGATCAATAATAACCGAAAATTTTTGCAAATCGGAAACAATATAGCAGTTTTCTTTCTGTAAACCTGTTTGAATAATATCTACTTTAACAGAGCTCAGGTCACGCCTCCAAGATATATTACCTGTCCGGTAATTGCCGAACTCTCCGGTTTTATAAGAAAATCAATTACATTAGACACATCCTCGAACTTTCCGAATTCTTTAATTGCATTCCTGTTCAGGACTTCTTTCAGGGAACCTTTCTCTACTGCATTCATCAAGTCGGTCTCTATTGCGGAAGGAGCTATTACATTACACGTTATACCGTATTCATAAACTTCTTTTGCAATTACTTTAGTAAATGCCGTCACGGCTGATTTGGAAGATGAATAAACTGATTCACCCGGTACGCACAATCTCTCTGCCATTGAGCCTAAATTAATGATCCTGCCGAATCTCTTTTTCATCATTAATTTAACAGCTTCTCTGCACATGTTAAAAGTACCAAAATAATTTGTTCTGAAAGTGTTCATCAAACTCTCCTCCGAAACCAACAAGAATGGGGAAATCTGCGGATTGATTGCCGCATTATTTATCAAAACTTCAATTCTTCCGTAGTCTTTTCTGATATCGGAAAACATTTTTTTAATCTGGTTTACATCCGATAAATCAGCTATAAAATGCCTGTAATTATCAGACTTAAATTCACTTAATTTTCTGCTGCACCCTATTACAATATCATTTTTAGCCGAATAGTATTCAGCAAGATATCTGCCGATTCCTTTTCTTGTTCCCGTAATTAAAATAAATTTATTCATAAATTTATGTTTAATAATCTTATTAACGTTAAATTTTTCTGTTTTAGGATAAAACCACTTCTACCTTCCCTGCTGTACTTATCAGTTGCAATTCCTTACAACCTTCCGGTTACCTTGACTGTTACATAGTATATTTTGGATAAGGTCAGTATATCTTTTTTTCATTATATTCCATGAATATTTCTGATACTGTTTGTAAGCACAATCAGCATATTCTTTGAGTTTATCGGGATTGTTGTATGCAAATAATATCTTTTCAGCCAGGTCTGTTTCATTGTCCGGCTCAAAATACAGCAAACACCCTTCCGGGTAATATATCTGGTATGTGTTAAGTTTAGAAGCAATAACGGGAATTTTCAGATAAATCATTTCAATTAATTTCAGAGAGTAAAATAAATCCGAATAAACATCTTTCGACGGTGGAAGAATGCATAATGAGGCTGTCTCTAACTCTTTAATCATTTTCTTAAACTCCAATCTTCCGCAATATTTTACTCTTTCTATTTGGTTGTCGCGTGCAAGATTTAATATATTATCCAAATCGGGACCGTCGCCGTATAAATAAAAAAAGATTTTTTGGTAAACATCTGAATGATGCTTTTTTATGTAAATTAATGCTTTTATCAGTAATGACAAATTTAAATTATAATTGATGGTTCCGTTGTATACTATTTTGAAATTATCAGATTTTTTTTTCCTGAAATCGGATACTTCAGTCTCGTCAACTCCGTTCATAATAACAACTGCGTTTTTTTTATCACCGTATCTCGAATTAATAATTTCCTTTGCGGGGTCGTGAAAAACAATAATATAATTTGCGAAATTATAGGAAATTTTTTCCTGAAGTAAAATTGCTTTGTAATAAAAAGAACTTTTTTTCAGACCTTTTTTAAATTGCAGTATTGCCTCGGGAAATAGTTCGTGAAAATCTAATATGATTTTTACTCCTGAAATTTTTGGTATTAATGTTGATAAAACAAGAAAATCAGGTAAAGTATGTACATGAAAAATCTGA
>VGWA01000185.1 GCA_016873795.1 Ignavibacteria bacterium | reverse complement strand
CTACGGGTTAAGAAACGTAAAGTGGCAGAAGGATAATTTATACGGTTATGAATATGTAATTATCTGCCCGAATGTTCCGATATTTTTACAATGGGCTGATTCTATAAGGAATTTCAGAATAGCTCAGGGAATAACAACCGGAATATTTACACTGACTCAAATCGGTGGAAATAATGCAACACTGATTAAGACGTTTCTCACAAATGCATGGAACAACTGGGGAATAAAACCTGTAGCGGTGTTGATGCTTGGTGATTACAATCCTCCTGATGCAAATAATTCAGTTACATCACCGATTTATAACAGTTATTGTGTATCCGATAATATTCTTGGAGACATTGATAACAATCAATTACCTGATATTGTAATGGCAAGAATGACTGCACAGGATGCAACGCAATTACAGACAATGATAACAAAGTTTATAGACTACGAGAAGAAACCGCCGAACGATGCAAATTTTTATTACAAGCCGATCACAGCACTTGGCTGGCAGACGGAGAGATGGTTTCAGATATGTTCAGAAACAGTAGGCGGTTTCTGGAAAAAGAAAATGGGAAAACTCCCGACAAGAATAAATGCAATTTATAGCGGTAGTCCCACAACAACATGGTCAACTGCTACAAACACAGCAACTGTTCTGGCATATTTCGGACCTGCAGGAAGGTATTATATTCCCGCGACACCGGATTCACTCGGCGGCTGGAGCGGTGGAACTGCTGCAATGGTAGTAACTGCGTTGAATAACGGAGCATTTGCGTTACAGCACAGAGACCACGGTGGAGAAAATGGATGGGGCGAACCTGCATTTACAAATTCTAATATTGACCAGCTAACAAATGTCGGAAAATTATCATTTATATTTTCGATTAATTGCTTAACCGGGAAATATAACTGGACAAGTGAATGTTTTGCAGAGAAATTCCACAGATATAAATACAGCGGTCAGAATGCCGGAGCATTAGGTATAATTGCTGCTTCAGAAGTTTCTTATTCGTTTGTAAATGATACTTATGTTTGGGGAATGATGGATAATTTCTGGCCCCAGTTTATGCCGGATTATGGTTCAACACCGGCTTCAAGAGACTTCAAACCGGCATTTGGAAATGCTGCAGGTAAGTATTTCCTTTATGCTTCAAGCTGGCCATATAATACAAGTAATAAAGAAGTTACATATCACTTGTTCCATCACCATAGTGATGCATTCTTGAATGTATATGCTAACGTACCTACAAATTTAAGTGTAACGCATGCTTCAACAATTTCAACCGGTGTAACAACATTTGACGTGACTGCAGACTCAGGTACATTTATTGCCTTATCAATTGACACAACAATATTAGGTACCGGAACAAGTACCGGAACAACTTTAAGTATAAACATTCCCGGAACACAAATTCCTCCACAAATTATGAAAGTTGTTGCTACTAAGCAGGATAAATACAGATATATGGCGGATGTACAGGTGATTCCAAATACCGGTCCTTATGTCGTGAAAGATTCAGTCGGAATTAATGATGCAGTACCTCTTGGAAACGGGAATGGATTGATGGATTACGGCGAGACGAATAAATTAAACTTCAGAGTTAAAAACGTTGGTTCTGTAAATGCTTCAAATGTTAACGTTAAAGTAACATCAGCAGATCCTTATGTAACCATTACAGACTCTACAGAAAATTACGGTACAATAAACGCAGGGGCTACGAAGCTTATCAATGATGCATTTACATATACAGTATCCCCGTTGATACCGGATAACAGAATGGTAACATTTAATTACTGGGCAAGTGACGGAACGAATGTATGGACAAGTACTTTCGGTATACAGGCGCACGCTCCTATTATAGATATGGGTTCTGTAACAATTAATGATTCTGCAGCAAATAACAACGGAAGATGGGATCCGGGTGAAACAGTAATGCTTCGCGTTGAATTTAAAAATATCGGAACTTCGAATTTATTGAGCGGTAAAGGAAAACTCGTTAAGAACAGCAGCTATGTAACACTCAATACTGATAGTGTTGTTTACGGCGATATTAATGCCGGTAGTTCAGTAATAAAACAATTCAGTGCAACATCACAGGTCAGTACTCCTGTCGGACATGCTGCACAGTTTTTCTTTACTATGTACGCAAACTTGATTAATCCAGTTGTTGATACATTCGCAGTGGTTATTGGTCAAAATGTGTTTACAATCGGAAATGGAACGACATCCTCCGGGTACCCATATTACACTTACTATATGGACGCAAGAACTCAAATGTTATATACTGCTTCAGAATTAACAGCATCAGGATTATCCGCTTCTCATATTACACATATTGGATTTGATGTGATTAGTGCAAGTTCTCAAACAATGCAAGGATTTAAAATCAGAATGCAGAATACAAGTGCAACATCACTAACTGCATTTGTAACAAGTGGTTTTACAACTGTTCGCGAACTGGATTATACGGTTCCAGGAACAGGTTGGCAGGATGTAAATTTAATAAATACATTTTATTGGAATGGCACTAGTAATTTGTTGATTGAAATCTGTTTTAACAACGCATCATATACATCGAATACTACCGTTAATGCAACAAGTATGTCGAGTATGTGTGTTGGAAAATATGCGGATTTATCTTCAGGTGACGGTTGCACACAAACTACAATAAATACTATTACGTATAGACCAAATCTAAAAATTACAATTGGTGCACCTAATGCAATTACTAATGCCAATGAAATTCCGACAACATATTCATTGTCTCAAAATTATCCAAATCCTTTCAACCCTGTAACAAAGATTAATTTTGCTATTCCGAAACAGGGATTTGTATCACTGAAAGTATTCGACATTCTCGGAAGGGAAGTGGCAAATCTTGTCAACGAAGTGAAATCACCCGGTAACTATGTTTTGGATTTCAATGCTTCACATCTTGCAAGCGGTGTTTACTATTACAAACTTGAATCAGCCGATTTCACCGATATCAAGAAAATGGTACTTATCAAGTAAATTTAAATATAAACATTTTAAGAAAAGCCCGTCTTTATAGCGGGCTTTTTTTATTAAATAAATATTATTTATTTTATTATATTTTTATTTAAAAATATATATTAAATTTATATAACAAACGGATTTTTAAAATAAAATTTATTAAGTATATGGAAAAAAATAAACTTTCCTCATTGACGATGAAGTTATTAATATCACTGATGGTAGTATTAATAATTTCAATTGGGAATGTAAGTTCCCAGACATATAATTACAAAGACAGCTGGGGACCCGCCGGCTTTAATCTTTTAAGACAGGGTATGA
>VGWA01000184.1 GCA_016873795.1 Ignavibacteria bacterium | reverse complement strand
AGTCGATGTCAATGGTAATAGTAAAGTTCGGGACAGTATATGCAGAAATACATAATAAAGGAGGAAGAATAAATATGACGGAAAGAATGCGGAAATTTTTTTGGGCAATGTTCAGGGCAACGGGAGATGAAATATATAAAAATATGGCATTAAATAAGAAAGGATATATAGAAATACCGAAGAGAGAGTTTGCAAAATTAACGGAAGAAGATATAGAAAGGATAAAAGAACAGATAGCAGAAATAACATTATAAGGAGAAAAAAAAAATGAAGAAAAATATGCAATATAAATCGGAAATACAGAAGTTGAAAGAATTACAAGTAAGGAGTAAATTAAACAGAAATAATACGGCGGAATATAAAAAATATATGGAAGCAATAAAAAAGAAATACAGCATAAGTGCTAAGACAATATACAGGGATATGAGGAAGAAGAATCCAATGGTAAGAAAGATAAGGAGCGACAGAGGAATAATAAAATCAAAACCGAGTATAAAGGAGTCGAAAATGATAAAGGAATTGATAAAAGCCGGTAAGAAACAGAAAGAGTTAAAAGAGATAATTGGAAATAAAAAGGGGAAAAAAATAAGTTACAATAAAATAAAAAGAATAAAAGAAAATGTAAAAAACACGGAATCTAATTTCGGTAAGAAGTTTGCAGATTTTATAGTGAAATATTTTGATTTGGATAAAGTAGCGGAAAATATCCGGATAAAGATGAAAGAATATGAATTTACTATTTATAAAGAAGATATGGAAGATATACAGCTGATATTAAAAAATGCATACAACAGATTGCATAAAAATAATGGGAAAAATTTTATTGTATCGAGAGAAGAAAAGCGACGAATGATGCTTGAACATTTAATAGAAAATCAGATAACGCTTGCAAAAGACAGCGGGGATTACAAGATGATAGAGTCAATCACAAGAATGCAGGAACGGATTAAAGAAGATTTTGTATATGAGTCGGATTTTGCGGTATTTGAGAAGTGCTGTCGAGAATTGAAGCCGGAAATAACGAGAGAAGAAATAATAGCATTAATAAAGAGAAATAACTAAAGTCAGAACTAATGAAAAAGAAGAGTTTATTAGAACAGGCAATAAGAGAAGAAAAACGTATAAAAAATAAGAAATTAGAGTGTACATTAAGGGAAAAAAATGAATGCTGGATAATTATAAAAAGTTTGTTACCAAATTATTCGCCTCTTCCCCATCAGGAGGGATGGCATAAAGCCAGAGCAAGGGAGAAGGGACTAAAAGGAGGTTACGGTAGCGGGAAGACAATAGCATTTTGCGCGGAAGCAATCGCACTTTCATATTTGAATAGGCCATATTGGATTATATTATCATCTCCCTCAGAGGATAACGCTTTAATGACCGTTTTACCTCATTTAAAGAAATTATGTGATGATAATGGAATAGAATATATATTTACAAAAGATATGGGTCATTTCGAGATAGATTATGGAGATAAGAAAGGAAATATATTTCTTATTGGTCAAAAATTTATGAAGGGACCCAATGTAGCGGCGGTAGGGCTCGATGAGCCTTTTAGCCAGAAGAAAGAAACTTATAATAATTTAATAGCCCGGGTAAGAGAACCGAGAGCAAAAAGACAGGAGATATTTTGGGCGGGAACATCTGAACCAAATGTAATGGAATGGGGATTTAATTTTTTTGAGAAGGACGACAATACTCAATTACTATATACAACAACATGTTCAAGTTACCTCAATAAATATTTGAATTCGGAAGTTTTGGAGACATTAGAGCGGAAATATGATGCAAAAATGAAAGAAGTATATTTAATGGGGAAATATGTTTCTTTGTCTGGTGGGAAGGTATATCATATTTTCGATAGGAATAAACATATAAAAGAAACAGATAAAAAAAAGTTGGGAGAAATTATCATAGGATATGATTTTAATGTAGACCCTATATGTGCAGTAATAGGGGGAATTGCGGAAAATAAAATATATATTGTAGAAGAGATAAAAATACATAATTCGGACACAAAGGAATTGACTGAGGTTGTAATCGAAAGAATTAAAGATTACAAAAACGAAAGGAGCGTGATAATTACCGGAGATGTCAGCGGATTATCAAGAAAGACGGTTAGTGCGAGTAATGATTATATGATAATCAAAGAATGTTTTAGAGGGGCAGGAATAAAATATATGATATATTTAGAAGAGAGTAATCCGGCAGTAAGGGATAGAACAAATCTTGTCAATAAGATGTTTGAAAGCGGGAAGTTATATATTAGTGCCGGGTGTGTGGAAAGTATAAAAGATTTTGAATTGGTAATATGGAAACAAGGCGGACAAGGATTTCATATAGATAAGAGTAAAAAGGAATTAACACATTTAAGTGATGCCACAGGTTATTTGTGCTGGATAATGCAAAGGGTGATTATGAATGATTATAATGAAGGTGAAAGAAATTATTGCTATAAGAGAGGGGCAAGGAGGAGAGAAAAGAGATGATTAAGCACCGCAATTCCAACGCCATTGTCTTTTTAAACTTAAAAATATATCCTGTGCTTCTTTTGGCAAGAGATTAATAATAAGAAAACAGAGTCTATCATTATCTTCTTTATAAAGTTTAAAGCAGTGTTCTAATATTTCCTTATATTCATCATTGAGATTTTTGTATTCGGGAAAGTTTTTTGTTTTTAAAATTAATTTATTCCATATTATTTTTTCATGTCCTGTCATATTTCTTCACAATAAATAATTTTTGTTTTCCCTTCAAATTTAGTGTTTAAGATTTTAAAAGTTTTATTTGTGCCGAATAAAACTTCTTCATCAGCTTTTATTAAGCTGATTGGCTTAATAAATTTACCTGTTTTACTTTTAATAATAAATAGATAATTATTGCCATATTCTAACGCTTTCTCTTTATTTAAAGAAGTAGATAAAAATTTGTTTTCTGTGAAAAAATCTCCGGTATTTAGATTATCATAATCTCCAAAATCCGTGCCTCTGTATACTTCTTGATTATAGGGGTGTGTTTTAGCCTTTTCTAATGATGAATCAAGTACAATTTTATATTCTATTACTTCATTTGAGAGGTTTCTTCGCCCATCGAGCGAAGCATTTATATCAGAGAATTTAAGATTATTGTAAATAACTTCACGGGAAGAATAACCTGTTATAATAGAATTATCATCTAAATTAAGTTTATATGAACAGGGAGTTAGCCCGGCTGACATAGTATTACGAACCGGTCACAGTATAGATGCGGTGGACCGATATATAAAACATTACGAACAAGTAAAGAAATTAATTAAAAAAGGAATGGA
>VGWA01000183.1 GCA_016873795.1 Ignavibacteria bacterium | reverse complement strand
TCGTGTCCAAAGAAAGTGCTTAAACCCAGTCCGGTTTGATAAACACGACCTATTATTCTCAAAATCGAGTCTGTCGGACTCCATTGCAGGCAGGGATTTCCCGTCACTGAATTCGTCCCGTTCCAAAGAGTGAGATAATTACTCTCCCCCGAACCGGTAATTGTTCCACCGCTGCTAACAGAAGTCCAAATACTTCCATTATAATAATAAAATCCGGGAGTATTATCCGTCTGGTAAATTAGCAGTCCCGTAGCAGGCGAAGATATCGCATCCCTCTGTGTTTGATTCATACGCGGTATTAACAGTCCTTTCGAGGTAGATGTCATATCAAAAATCGAACTTGAATTCGGACTTGTTGTTCCAAGTCCTATTGTTCCTCTTAAAATTGTTTTTGTTATATTGCTGTTTCCGAGCATGACGCTGTTCGAACCAACACCTGTAGCATCATATCCTATTACAATTTCATTTGTATCTCCTTCTGCATATGCTCTTGTGTATGAACCAAGATAGACAGATTTTATGCTGGTTCGATTAACGTAACCACCGGTACTATAAGCTCCTGCATTATAACCGAATGCTGAATTATAAAAACCTGTAGTGTTAGTAGATAGAGAATAATAACCGAATGCTGAATTATTAATACCTGTAGTGTTAGAATTGAGAGAATTAAAACCGAATGCGGAATTATCATAACCTTCAGTGTTACAATAGAGAGAATGAAAACCGAATGCTGAATTATAAAAACCTGTTGTGTTAGTATAGAGAGCTCTATAACCGAATCCGGAATTGCGCCTATCTGTACGATCATCATTTTTTCCTGACTCGTGTCCAAAGAAAGTGCTTAAACCCAGTCCGGTTTGATAAACACGACCTATTATTCTCAAAATCGAGTCTGTCGGACTCCATTGCAGGCAGGGATTTCCCGTCACCGAATTCGTTCCGTTCCAGAAAGTAAGATAATTACTCGTCCCCGAGCCGGTTATCGCTCCGCCGGTGCTGCCGAGTAAAGTCCAGCCCCTGCCGTAAAAAAAGTAAAATCCCGCTGTTCCGTCTGTCTGAAATATCAGCAATCCCGTAGCTGGCGAAGATATCGCATCACGCTGTGTTTGCGTCATTGCCGGAATAAGCAGCCCTCTCGTAGTTGACTGTATGTCCAGCATCGCACTCGAATTCGGCGGCGAACCGTCGGTGTTTATCGCTACCTGCTGATATGTCTCCGATGACGGGAAAAACAATATCAGAAATATTATGGTAAGAAATAAAAATACCCTTTTCATTTTATTTAAATTTTGATTGATAAAATTTTTTAGGATTTTTTTTTGTAGATGATGCGGTTTGGATTTGTTATTCATATCCAATATCCAATTTGTTCCAAAGTTGCTAATAAATACAAGAAATAATCAAGTCATTAATCTTTATTATTATAGTAAAAATCACGACTCACACAGCTCACCTGTCTAATTATCAATTCTTAATTCTGCATTCTAAATTTCCAAACCACATCCCTCATTACAGCTCACTGTTCACAGTTCACTCATCACTTATAACAGCCATCAGCCATGAGCCATCAGCTATCAGCCATGAGCTATCAGCCATGAGACATCAGCAATCAGCTATCAGCCATGAGCTATCAGCTATCAGCCATCAGCTATTCGCCATCAGCTATTCGTCATCAGCCATCAGCCATCAGCTAATCCCTCTTCACATTTCACTTCTCACATTTCACTTCTCACTTTTCACTATTTTATCATTTAACATTTATAATTTATCATTTTATTATAATTCGTGGCATTTTTTTTTACATCCAAAAATCCTAAATTTATCAATAAATAACAAAATAAATCAATAATGACTGACCTCTATAATGAAGACATACTCAGAAGAATCGAACTCATTGCTCTTGTACTTGAAAAAGAAGGATGTTACACTGAAAACGATTTGATGGATTACTTCGGAGTAAGCGTTCAGACAATCAGACGAGACGCACAAATGATAAGGAATATGGGTATTCCGCTTCATTCCTCAAAAGGCGTTTACTCGATATTTGAAAAAAATATCAAAACCCTCAACAACCTTATCTGCACTTACCTCGCATTGAATAAACACGACACGATAAAAAACTTAAAACTTATTACCGATAAATTCAAAAACTCCACACTTTACACATTTGTAAAAATACTTAAAGCCATCAATAAAAAAGAAACAATAAGAATACTCTATAAAAAGCCTCACTGCGAAGAACCTCAAATCCGGGAAATTACTCCCGTCAGGTTAATCCGTACGGAAAAAAACATCAGACTGCTTGCCGTCGAAGACGATAAACCGGAAATTTTAAAAATATTTCTTCTTGAAAGAATTAACAAAATAGATTTTACAAATAAAAAAACCAAAATTAAAAACATTCCTGATGCCGATAATATTTACCGGACGGTATGGGACTCATTCACTGGCGGAGAACCGGAAAAAGTTATATTGAAATTCGATAAGGAAGTAGGGGAATATATTCTTGACCGAATCTATATAGAAACCCAGAATATCGAAGAAATTAAAGACGGCTATCTTATGTCTCTGGAAGTCAGACTCTCTTATGAATTTATATCTTGGGTAATGGGCTGGGGCGAAATGGTCGAAATAATAGAACCTGAAGAACTGAAAAAAGAAGTAATCGAAAGAGCAAGGGGAATCCTGAAGAAAAATAAAGTAAAATAATTCTAATCGCATTAGAAAAATATTCCCTGCAGATAATCTATTTTACATCAGTACCAAAATAAATTAATTTTAAAATGTCAAACTTAAATTATGTACTTTCAAAATCTACGTATGTAAGAGGCATTCGCTGTCTTAAATCACTTTATCTTAACAAACATAATCCAGGATTAAGAGATAAAGTGAATGAACTGACACAATTTAAATTCGATAAGGGAAAAGAGGTCGGAATACTTGCACAAAAATTATTTCCGGACGGTGTAGATTGCGGAATAGATGTAACCGGAGAAGTCGGAAAATCAATCGTTTTGACAGGCGAAAATATCAAAAAGGGATTAAAAACAATCTACGAAGCGGCATTTATCTGCAATGAAGTAGTGGCAATAGCGGATATCATTACGAAAAACGGCGGCGAATGGAATGTATACGAAGTAAAATCATCTACGGAAATTAAAGATTATCATTATAACGATGCTGCGGTTCAGTATTATGTCCTGAAAAACAGCGGACTGAAAATTAAAGATATATCTTTAGTATTTCTCGATAATACTTATGTCAGAACGGGCGAACTTGAAATCGCTGAACTCTTTAAAATCCAATCAGTAAAAGATGAAGTAATTGCAATTC
>VGWA01000182.1 GCA_016873795.1 Ignavibacteria bacterium | reverse complement strand
TATAATTAAATACTTTTATTTCACCCACTTCCGGAGCATGAACAGATGCAACAGCATTTCTATGTTTTATTTGCGGTTGGTTCAGGGCATCTTCTAGACTCAATATTTCACCCGAAGGAATTCCTTTAGCATTAAGTGATTCTACCCAGTATTTAGTTTCTTTTTGTATAAGTTTTTCTTCAAGCAAGGGTGTAAGCAATTTTCGATTTGCTTTTCGTGTATCTCTTTCTTTAAACCTGTCATCTTCTTTCAGTTCAGGTACACCCAGCACATCACATAAGTCATGCCATTGTTCCTGTTTATTTGCAGCAATATTGATATAACCATCTTTAGTAACGAACGTGCCCGAAGGTGCGGCAGTAAAGTTATCATTACCCATCAGCACCGGTTGTTTTCCACCGATTAATAAATTTGCAGCCACCCAGCCCATCAGCGGCATAATCGAATCGAGCATTGCGATATCTATAAATTGTCCCTGTCCAGTTTTTTCCCTAAAATACAGTGCAACCATAATAGAGTATGCAGCATTCAGACCGCCGACAGTATCGCAGACCGGAAACCCGCATCTCAGTGGATTTAATCTTTCGTCGCCGTTGATTGCCATAACACCGCTTAGTCCCTGAATAATCTGGTCATATGCTGGTTTAAACGCGTCGGGACCGGTTTGTCCGAAGCCTGAAATTGCACAGTATACAATTTTCGGATTTATGCCACTTAATATTTCATAAGACAGACCGAGTCTTTCCATTACTCCCGGTCTGAAATTTTCGACTATCACATCCGATGTTTTTGTCAACTGTTTAAAAATTTCTTTTGCTTTCGGTTCTTTGAGGTTAAGCGTAAAAGATTTTTTATTAGAATTCTGTGCAAGAAAGCTTGTTCCCATATTTTTCTTATTAAGTTCAGGTACATTTCCGAGTTTCCGTGCAAGGTCACCGGCATCAGGGTTTTCGATTTTTATTACTTCCGCACCGCACAGTGCGAGGTGCAGTGTACAAAAAGGACCTGCAAGCACATTTGTCAAGTCCAGAACTCTAATACCTGTAAGTGATTTCATAATTTACTCCTTAAAATTTGATTAAATATCTGAAATATTTTACTAATAATCTATTGTTCCCATTCTATAGACTTTTCCGGGCATTTCTCTGCCGAAAAATTCTTCTACTGATTTTGAGACGGAGCTGAGTTTTTTTAAATCTACATCTTTTCTAAAGCCCATTCTATTGAACATATGAACAAGGTCCTCAGTACAGACATTACCGCTTGCTTTAGCCGTAAACGGACATCCTCCCAATCCAGCCACAGCGGATTCGAAATATCCGACTCCGCATTTAAATGCAATATAACAGTTAGCTATTCCGAGTCCATAGGTATCGTGAAAATGGCATGCAATATTAATATTATCCGACAATTTCAAGACTGATTCGATAACATCTTCGACCTGTTCCGGGTATGCATGACCGGCAGTGTCGGCAAGACTGATATTTTTAATATCCGCTTCGAGATATTTTGAAATTATATTAATTACTTTTTCTTTAGGTATTTTCCCTTCATAACCGCAGCCGAAAGCTGATTGTACAGAAACCTGAATTTTTTTATTTTCAGACATTGCATTTTTTGCCATATTAATAATTCTGATTACAGCTTCGTCAGTAGACATACCGGTATTTTTCTTACTATGAGTTTCACTAGCCGATGCACCCATACAAAACATTTCTACACCGCAATTCATTCCTCTCTCAAGACCTTTTTCATTCAATACAAGTCCGGAGAGAATGACATTTACAGGTTTAGATTCCGATTCCGAAAAGTGTTTAAAAATCAAATCCGTATCTGCCATTTGGGGAACTTTCACCGGATGAACGAACGAGCCGATTTGAATAATATCCATTCCCGTACTGATTAATTCATTTATCCATTTAATTTTAGTTTCAGTCGGAACAACTTCTCTTTCGACCTGCAGACCATCACGCATTCCGACCTCATGAATAATTACTTTTTTCAAATATTTTCTCCTGTATTAAATTTTTCCGGCAACAGCTTTTGCCATATCTATTGTTGTAGCATTACCGCCCATATCGTATGTTTTCGTAATTCCATCTTTAATAACCGTTGCAACAGCATTTTCGAGGACACCTGCTTTTTCGGTTTCTCCAAGCCAGTCGAGCATCATTTTAGCAGACAAGATTGTAGCGATTGGATTAACTTTATACAATCCGAAATATTTCGGAGCGGAGCCGTGAGTCGGTTCAAAGACAGCAAGTTGTTTTCCTATATTTCCCGAACATCCGAAACCAAGTCCTCCGACCATTTGTGCACACAAATCCGAAATTATATCTCCGAAAAGGTTAGGGGCTACGATAACATCATAATTATAAGGATTTTTCAGAAGCCACATTGTCATAGCGTCAATGTTAGCATCATCCATTTGAATTTCAGGAAAATCCTTTGCAACTTCTTTTGCAGTTTCAAGGAAGAGTCCGTCAGTAGCTCTGACTACATTAGATTTATGAACAACGGTAACCTTTTTCCTTTTGAATTTCTTTGCAAATTCGAAAGCTGCTCTGATAATTCTTTCCGAACCTTTATAGGTATTAATTTTGCAGGAAATAGCATATTTATCGAGAGGAACATCTTTAAAAGGTGCGAACGGTTTGGATAATTTTGCAAGCAAATCCGCAAGTTCATCAGGGACCGGATGGAATTCGACTCCTGAATACATACCTTCGGTATTTTCTCTGAACACGACAAGGTCGATATTTTCTTTATAATTAAGAGGATTTCCCTTATAAGCTTTACAGGGTCTTAGACATATATATAAATCAAACAGCTGACGCATACGAACTATAGGAGAACGGTACGTAAGACCTTTATTTTGCAATTCGGGAACAAGTTCCGCAGCTGCTGCTTTAACCGGTTTGGAAGTTATAGCTCCGAACATCGCAGCATTAACGGATTTTAATAATTCCAGTGTTCTTTGAGGCAGTGCATCGCCTTCTTTTTTCCAGAATTCCCATCCGATATCTCCGTGAATATATTCAGCATCAAAATTCAGTTTATCGAGCACAATTCGAGCCGCTTCCAATACTTCGATACCCACTCCGTCACCGGGAAGCCAAGCAATTTTATATTTCGCCATATTTTGATTTCTCCTTTGATTTAAATTTATTAAAATGAATTTTAAAAGTACTCAGTTTTAGTATCTTTATCAATGAACAAATAATTATTTATTGTGAAAGATTTTCACATCTGTCCAAAATAACTTACTAAAGATTATAAAAAAATTCCTGAAAAATTAGATTAAAAACCATATTTTTATATTTTACAAAATAAATATATATATTATGGTAAACATGACATTATT
>VGWA01000181.1 GCA_016873795.1 Ignavibacteria bacterium | reverse complement strand
TTCAGGACAAAAAGAAAAGATTTATATAAGGTCGAGATACTCGAGGATATTGCGAAAGATGATAAGGTAGTTTCGGTATATCATCAGGGTAATTTTTCGGATTTATGCAAAGGTCCGCATATTTCCCCGACTTCAAAAATAAAGTCGGTAAAATTACTATCGGTTTCCGGTTCGTACTGGCGCGGGGATGAAAACAGGAAGATGCTTCAGAGAGTTTACGGCATATCGTTTCCGACACAGAAAGAGCTTGACGAGTATTTGAAGCAGCTCGAGGAAGCGAAGAAACGCGACCACAGGAAAATCGGGAAAGAACTCGAGCTGTTCTTTTTTAATGAAGTAAGTCCCGGAGCCCCCTTCTGGATGCCCAACGGTATGATTATATTTAAGGAACTTGAAAAATTCTGGCGGGATATACATGAAGAAAGCGGCTATCAGGAAATCGGTACTCCGATTGTTGTAAGAGAGTCACTGTTCAGAAAATCAGGACATCTGGAACATTACAGGGAGCATATGTACAAGGTAGTGACAGGCGACGAGGACAATTTTTATCTGAAGCCGATGAATTGTCCGGAAGCGACTCTGATATATTCTTATAAACTCAGGAGTTATAAGGACCTGCCGATAAGGTTGAGTGAAATTGGTCGGCTGCACAGGTATGAACTGAGCGGTGCACTGGGCGGTATGTTCCGGGTGAGACAGATTACTATGGATGACGCACATATTTTTTGCCGTGAAGACCAGATGCTTGAAGAGATAACGGGTGTATTGAAATTAATCAAAACTTTTTATGCACCGTTTAATTTTAAAACGAGTTATTATCTGTCTACCCGACCGGATAAAGCTATGGGCGAGCCGGAGCTCTGGATTCAGGCGGAAGCGAGCTTAGAGCAGGCGTTAAAGAAAAATGAACTCGAATATAAAGTTAATGCAAAAGACGGTGCATTTTACGGACCGAAAATTGATATACACATAAAGGACGCACTGAACAGAACCTGGCAGGTAGCAACCGTTCAGCTTGATTTTCAAATGCCTGAAAGGCTCGATTTGACTTATGAAGGCAGCGACGGAAAAAAACACAGACCCGTAATGATACACAGGGCAATTTTCGGGAGTTTTGAAAGATTTCTGGCATTTTTGATTGAAAATTATGCAGGGAATTTCCCTCTGTGGATTGCGCCGGTACAAATTGCAGTTTTAACGATTACCGATGCACAGGATGATTATGCAAAGTCTGTGTATAATGAACTGAAAAACAGCGGATTCAGGGTAAATCTCGATTTGAGAAATGAAAAAATCGGTTATAAAATCAGAGAAGCGGAGAATAAAAAGATTCCGTTTATGGTTATCATAGGCGAGAAGGAAATGCAGATGAATAATATTTCGGTAAGACTGCATCAGAAGGGAGATATCGGAAAATTTGAATTGAAACAATTTATTGAAAAAGTTAATTTTAATGTCAATCAAAAAACAGATTCAATAAACATTTAATAATTATCAGGAAAGGATTATTTATTAAAGACCAAAAATACAAAGAACGAATAAATCATGAAATAAAAGCCCCAAGTATAAGGGTAATAGACGATAACGGTGTTTCACTCGGGATTCTGCCGGTATATGAAGGAATAAGAATGGCGCAGGCAAAAGGGCTGGATTTAGTGGAAGTAGCACCAAATTCAAGACCGCCTGTCTGTAAGATTATAGATTACGGGAAATACAATTATGAAAAGCAGAAAAAAGAGAAACTGCAGAAGAAACATCAGACTGTGATGACGATTAAAGAAATCAGATACAATGCAAACACGGATAAACACGATTTGGAATTTAAGACAAAACATCTGAAACAGTTTTTGCTTGACGGACATAAAGTGAAAGCTTCGGTTATTTACAGAGGCAGAATGATAACCCATCCGGAAATCGGCGAGAGACTGATGAATGAAGTGCTGGAAAGACTGAATGAAGTAGGAAAACTGGAAACTCCCCCGAGAATGGAAGGAAAGATGTTGATAGCATATTTAGTACCGGACAAAGCGAAGATACAAATATTCAAAGAAAAACTTTTAAAGCAGCAGAGCGCGGAAAAAAATAAAGAACCGTAAAAGAGCAGCCCTATAAAAAAGAAAGGATAATAAACGATGCCAAAAATGAAATCAAACAGAGCGGCAAAAAAAAGATTTAAAGTTACATCATCGGGAAAAATCAAGAGAGAAAAAGCATACCGCAGTCATATACTGACAAAGAAATCGGCAAAGCGAAAAAGGAAATTAAGAACAGCCACGCTTGTTGCGGCGGAAGACAGCAAGCGGGTAATTAAAATGATAAACTGTTAAAGATTTTTTATTAATTTAAAAAAACAGTTTTGTTTTTGACTTAAAGGTAAAGAAGGAAAACAAAACCGGATAATTAAAGGAATAACATGCCAAGAGCAACAAATAAAGCGGCTTCTCACAGGAGAAGAAAGAGAGTAATGAAAGAAGCGAAAGGTTATTACGGTGCAAGGAGTAAAGTTTATACTATGGCTAAGAATGCGGTTGAAAAGGGATTAACGCATGCATACAAGGACAGAAAACTTAAAAAGCGTACATACCGAAGCTTATGGATTGCAAGAATTAATGCTGCAGCAAGGTTAAACGATACTACATATTCGAAACTAATGGATGCTTTAAAGAAAAAAAATATTGAAATTAACAGAAAAACACTCGCAGACCTTGCATACAATAATATAGAAGCATTTAACGAACTCGTAAAATTTGCCAACAGCTAAAATTTCCCGAACTTGCTTGAAAAAATTACACAATTAAAGAATCAGATTAAAGACCTGTCGGGAAAAATTACAGACAGGGAAAAACTGGAAGAATTCCGTCTGAAATATTTAAGCCGAAAGGGATTAATAAGTAATTTATTCGAAGAATTCAAGGAGTTAAGCAAGGAAAAGAAAGCCGAAACGGGAAAATTACTGAACGAGTTAAAAGAACTTGCAGCCGAATTTTACGAGAATGCAAAGTTACTGCTGGATAAGAAGAAAAAAAGTTCCGAAGATTTTGATTATACGCTGCCGGGCAGGACTTATAATCTTGGTTCGAAGCATCTTATAACTCAGGCACTCGAAGAAATCACACGGATATTTATGAATATCGGATTCAAAGTATACGAAGGATCCGAGATAGAAGACGAATACCACAACTTTGACGCACTGAACACACCCGATTATCATCCGTCCCGGGATATGCAGGATACTTTTTATATACGCGATGACGGTTATGATAAGAGGTATCTCCTGCGGACTCATACATCGCCGGGACAAATAAGAGTAATGGAAAAGCAAAAACCGCCTGTCAGAGTAATAGTTCCCGGCAAATGTTACAGGAATGAAACGATAAGCACAAGGTCACTTACCATGTTTCAT
>VGWA01000180.1 GCA_016873795.1 Ignavibacteria bacterium | reverse complement strand
TTGAATTCAATACTTGCATTTTGACCTAAAATAATATTTGAGTGGCCTGTGATTCCAAGATATGATTGATTCCCGTCAAATATAAGTTTTGAGTTTTTTGCAATTTCTATAGTGCCATTTCGTACTTCAATATAAGCTCCGTTATTAATGGTATGATTATAGTTTTCAGCTATAATATGATATTTACCTCCATCAAAAATATCCAGATGAAAGTTGTTCGAATTTGAAATATTAACACCATAATTTTCAAATACACCTACATTTTTTACAACAATTTTTGATTGAGCGTGAGTTAATAAATTTGAGCCGTTTTGCAATATCAACTTACCGCTGTGGAGAGTATCGTTCGATGATATTTCTACATCTACTTCTGAATTTTCACATAATTCTAATATACTTCCGGATTCAGCTTTTAAAGATGCATAGGAATTTATCACAATTCTATTGTTACTGTCTTTATCGTTAGAATGTCCTAAAAATATTTTACCTGCCGAATATTTATCGTCCTGTGATTTTATTATTAATTCATTTCCTGTGTTTGAATTATAATACTTCCCAAGCACGATTCCGTTATACATATAATCTTGATTTGGATTATCGGTTGGCTCATTTCTTAATACGGAAAGAGTTACTCCCGGCGATACAATTATTTTGGTAGGATTCGGATTATCAACGCTGAATATTGACCTGTATGGGGGAGTATGTACTCTTTTTTTAATCGTAAGATTTAGTGTTAAAACTCCATGCCGCTCATCATAATAACCTGTTTGTGGCTCTTCGAAAGGATACGGATATGCATGATTTTGAACAAAAAAGAAATTTTGACTTTGGTTTATATAGTTGCAGTGAATTCTTGAGTCTAAAGGAAAATAATCGCTATTATGTTTCAAAGATAAAGTATCGAAGTTTTTCAATATGAATCCTCCAGAAGGTCCGAAGTTCTTTGGTCTGATATGATTACTGTTGATAAACGAATTTGGTTCCCACGGTATTGCTAAATACCCTCTGAGTGAATCATAGTCTATTGGGACAAATTCATTAGTAACAGAATGCCATATAAATTTATAAGAAAAGCGATAATTCGTAGTTGTTGTATCATCGTATAAATAAAAGTATAAATCACTTTGCTGCAATCCTCCATAATCAAATTCCATCAAGCAGGAATCCACTCTTTTTGTTCGGAGATTCTTTATTATTAATTTATACATACCATAACCGAAAGCTCCTAAAGCGCTTGAATTACCACAACCTTCAATGTCAACATTCCAGCCATCAAATTTTGGATAGCTACCCTCTTTTGGTGACATTTTATATTTTATTACTAAACTGTCTGGTTGTATATAATGAATTCCATTTATATAATTATAAGAGTTATAATTTTGAGAAATAATCATCGTTTTTGCAACGAGTGTGTAATAATTATTTCCATTAAATATTGCAGAGATAGGATGTAGCATAACTTCTATTGTATCTGTTGAATGATTATAAATTCCGACTTCTATATTTGTTTGTGGAAATATATTATAAACTGGAAATATAATTAACAATATTAAATATTTTATTTTCATTTTTATTACACTTTATTTTAAATAAATAATTTTTTGAGGTTTTGTAATTTGATAATCGCTTTTGATTCTGATAAAATATATTCCAGTGGTATAATCGTTAAATCTTAATTTTATTTCATATTTTCCTGGATTATTAATTTCTAATTTTTTTTCCATTACTTTATTACCTAAAATATTATAGATTTCAAGAAAAATATCAGAATTAATAATAGTCCTCATTATAGCTATCTGAACTTTCAATTCTGAATTAAAAGGATTTGGATAACAATTTGATATTTTAAATCCTTCTGGCACTTCACTTGATATCTGATTTATCCACACGCCTCCGGAAGTAGTTCTGTAAATTCTACCTCCCCCGCCTGTTATAAAACCATCATATGGATTTAAAAAATGTATGCTCAAAAAACCATTGTTTTCAGGTTTGTTTATTTCATTCCAGCTAATTCCAGAATTTGTTGTTTTAAGAATACTATTCCATCCTGATGTATAACCTATATATGCATTTGTGAAGAAGACATCATATAATTCCTCATTATATTCTAATATGTTTTCCCAATTTTGTCCGTTATTAGTAGTTCTGAAAATTCTGGAATTATCAAATGCATTATATCCTACAACATATCCGGTCGACTCAGAAATAAATCTTATTGAACCAAATCCAAAATCACCTAAATAATAAAAGGAAAAATTTTGACCACTGTTCGTTGTTTTATACACACCTCCGGAAGCAGATGAAAAAAATCCGGTGTTTTGATTTACAAAATATACACCGTGAAGATTTCCATCTAAATCAGCTATCAGTTCCCAATTAAGTCCGCTATTAGTTGTTTTACAAACATATCCATACCTTCCTGCAGCATAACCTGTGTTTTCATTTATGAAATACAATGCATTATATATCTGTGTCAAGCTGTAATAGGGTGGTATTATCGCTACCCAATTGTATCCACCGTTAGAAGTTTTATAAATATTTAAATACCTACCGCTTACAAAGCCAGTATTCTCGTTAATAAAATATAAACCATAAATCTCTTTTAAAGGTATACTGGTTGAATCATAAACTCTATACTTGACCCAATTTTGTCCCGCATTTGTTGTTTTAAAAAACACCGCTGAATCATTGTATAATTCACTTCCTCCTGCTGTAAACCCCGTGTTCTCATTAATAAATTGGATTTTATACAAATGACTTGTTGTGCTAGTCTGATATATTGTCCATTGAGAATATACAGTAATCGAATTTACAGTTATAATCAATAAAATTATTAAAAATATTTGTTTCATTTTTAAAAAATTAATTTTTATTTTAAAAAAAAGAACAGGGAATTATTGAATCAAATAAATCAAATCATAAATTAATAAAAAATTTATCATTTAACTAAATATAATATATATATATAAAAAAAAAAACTACAATTTTTTATACACCGGGAAAAAAATTCTAATAAAATCAAAGTCAAGATTTAAGTCCTAATTAAAGTCATAAAGGCAAGCTGGTAAGATGTCAAGAATGATAATTTAATAATTGAAAAGTAAAATTGTTTCATAAATAAAAAAGCTCCCGAATCAAAAAGAATCGGGAGTTTTATGAAATTAATATTTGCAACTAATTACTTTATCAGCATCATTCTCTTCACATCATTGAAACCGTTTACTTCGAGTTTGTAAAAATAGACTCCGCTGGAAAGTTCGTTTGCATTTAATTCTACAATGTAATTACCGGCTGTTTTCATTTCCTTCACAAGCGTCCTGACTTCCCTGCCTAATATATCATATATTTTCAAAGTAACAAATCCTGCCTTCGGAAGCGAATACTGTATCTTCGTTACGGGATTAAACGGATTCGGATAGTTCTGATTTAAGATATATTCTTCCGGTTCCTCGACTTTAACATTATCGCTTACCACCTGTGATTTGATTTTTGAAATCAGATATAAATCT
>VGWA01000179.1 GCA_016873795.1 Ignavibacteria bacterium | reverse complement strand
ACAAAAGAAAGAAAAAAAGAAGCAAAAAAAGAAAGAAAATTAGTCTTTCTACTAATATTTATTTTGTCTACTTTTTTCAGGACAAGACTGAGTTATGAAACCCAGAGCTTGGGGAAGATGAGTAATGTCCTTGAAAAAAAATAATAATTTGCATAATTTTACAGTTTTAAAATTGAATGTGAGATAAGATGAAAAAGAATTTTCACCCGAAATATTATAAATGCAACGTAATATGTAATTGCGGAGAAAACAGAGGTGTGCTGTTTACGACTCGTTCCACCGTACCTGAAATCAAAGTTGAAATTTGCTCTCTTTGCCATCCGTTTTTTACCGGAACGCAGAAGATTGTAGATACTGCCGGAAGAGTGGAAAAATTTCTTAAAAAATACGGAAAGACAAAAAAAACAGATACCAAGTAATATATTTTTCATTGTTATTGAAAAATACCAGCTTAGTGCTGGTTTTTTTTTCAATATTGTTTAAAATCAACAAAATAATTTTATGCAGTTCATTATTTTTGAAGACGAAAAAATAAACGGTTTGCAACCGCTGAATTTGCTGAAAGGAAGCTTTGACATTAACGTCGGTATATATTCGATTTTCGATTCAATATATAACAGATACGGTAAAAAACATACTTTTACCGTGATTTGCAGACAGGAACTCGAAGAGTATCAAAAACAAATAAAACCTGATGTTAATGTTAATGACATTTCCGTTGAGGAGACTCTTTTTATAAACGGCAGAGTTCATTTGATAAATCTGAAAGAGGTTGTAAAGAAGCTGCCTTCGGATACGGTTCTGTTCGAAAATGACGATTTGATTTTTGCTAAACTTTCCGAAAATAATGTTTTGAATTTTAAAAATGAATTCGACAAGAAAAATCATGTCGAACTTGTTAAGAAACTATCACTGAATGTTATAGAATCGGAAGATTTTGCAGAGACATATATCAGGTACGAAAATTGCTGGGATACTGTCAGGTATTTCAAAGAAATGCTGAATGTTCAATTGGAAGAATTGTTAATGCAAAAAAGAAAAAACCGGAAGAAAAAGGAAAAGAAAATAAATGCATCCGATAAAAATAATATTTACATCGGGAAAAAAGTTAAAATATCTCCCGAAGTCGTTATAGAAAACACCGATACCTTCGTATATATCGACGATGAAGCGGTGATTGAACCTTTTACTTACATTACGGGTCCGGTTTATATCGGTAAAAAAGCGACGGTGAAAGCCGGTTCGAGAATTTACGGTCCGTGCAGTATAGGTTATACGGCGAAAGTGTCGGGCGAAATATCGCACTCGATTTTTAATCCTTATTCGAATAAACAGCATGACGGATTTGCCGGGCATTCATATATATCGGAGTTTGTTAATCTCGGAGCGGATACTGTTACCAGCAATCTGAAAAATAATTACTCGAAAATTAAAATAAAAAAAGGAGACCATAAAATAGACAGCGATATGCAGTTTCTCGGCTCTCTAATAGGAGAGCACACTAAGACGGGAATAAACACGATGCTGAACACAGGGACAATTATAGGAATTTTTGCAAATATAGCGGGCGGAGGGTTTCCGGATAAGGAAATCGGTTCGTTTTCATGGCATATCAGCGGAAGAGATTTAGAAAGGTACAGGTTAAAGGATTCAATAGATACAGCAAAGATTGTTATGGCAAGAAGAGGGATTCAGATGACGAAAGAATATGAGAATCTGGTTACACATGTTTATAATACATTCGGGAAGTGATGAGTTATGAGTGACGAGTTATTAAATTTCGTTGTAAAGATATTTATATTGTATTAAGGATATGATTTTATTATTTTTTATCTCACGAAAATGATTTTTTCAGGGCGGTTAGCTCAGTTGGTTAGAGCGCTACGTTGACATCGTAGAGGCCATTGGTTCGAATCCATTACCGCCCACAACATGAGGCTTACTCAAAAAACATATACTACATTCTGAATGCGGCAGGCGTAATATTGATTTATGCCTGCGGAGACAGAAATGTTGTTTTTTGAGTAGCCTTTTAATTTATATGTAAAAAGTATGAATAAAATTAAAATAGGATTTCCCGACGGCAGTATTCAGGAATATGATGAAGGAATAAGTGCTCTGGAGATTGCAAAAAGTATAAGCAAAAAATTTTCCGAAGCGGTATTAATCGCGGAGTACAACGGAAAACCGATTGACCTGGACACAAAATTGACAGAAGACGGAAATATATTATTTCATAAATTCGATTCCGATAAAGGAAAGAGTGCATACTGGCATTCGACTTCTCACCTTATGGCGCAGGCTATTGAGGAATTGTTCCCGGGTGTAAAATTCGGAGTCGGTCCGGCAATTGAGTCGGGATTTTATTATGACGTAGATCTGGACAGGAAACTGACGGATGACGATTTGAAAGCGATTGAAGAAAAGATGGCCGAGATTTCGAAAAGGGATTTAAAACCGGTTCGTGAAGAGATGCCGAGAGAAAAGGCAATTGAATTTTTCAGGACAAAAAGAAAAGATTTATATAAGGTCGAGATACTCGAGGATATTGCGAAAGATGATAAGGTAGTTTCGGTATATCATCAGGGTAATTTTTCGGATTTATGCAAAGGTCCGCATATTTCCTCGACTTCAAAAATAAAGTCGGTAAAATTACTATCGGTTTCCGGTTCGTACTGGCGCGGGGATGAAAACAGGAAGATGCTTCAGAGAGTTTACGGCATATCGTTTCCGACACAGAAAGAGCTTGACGAGTATTTGAAACAGCTCGAGGAAGCGAAGAAACGCGACCACAGGAAAATCGGGAAAGAACTCGAGCTGTTCTTTTTTAATGAAGTAAGTCCCGGAGCCCCCTTCTGGATGCCCAACGGAATGGTTATTTTCAAGGAGCTGGAAAAATTCTGGCGTTATATTCACGAAGAAAGCGGTTATCAGGAAATCGGTACTCCGATTGTTGTAAGAGAGTCACTGTTCAGAAAATCCGGACATCTGGAACATTACAGGGAGCATATGTACAAGGTAGTGACCGGCGACGAGGACAATTTTTATCTGAAGCCGATGAATTGTCCGGAAGCGACACTGATATATTCTTATAAACTCAGGAGTTATAAGGACCTGCCGATAAGGCTGAGTGAAATTGGTCGGCTGCACAGGTATGAACTGAGCGGTGCACTGGGCGGTATGTTCCGGGTTAGGCAGATTACTATGGATGATGCACATATTTTTTGCCGTGAGGACCAGATGCTTGAAGAGATAACGGGTGTATTGAAATTAATCAAAACTTTTTATGCACCGTTTAATTTTAAATCGAGTTATTATCTGTCTACCCGACCGGATAAAGCTATGGGCGAGCCGGAACTCTGGATTCAGGCGGAAGCGAGCTTAGAGCAGGCGTTAAAGAAAAATGAACTCAAATATAAAGTTAATGCAAAAGACGGAGCATTTTACGGACCAAAAATTGATATACACATAAAGGACGCACTGAACAGAACATGGCAGGTCGCAACCGTTCAGCTTGATTTTCAAATGCCTGAAAGGCTCGATTTGACTTATGAAG
>VGWA01000178.1 GCA_016873795.1 Ignavibacteria bacterium | reverse complement strand
AAAAGGAGAGTATCTCGGTACGCTCGAAGTAACTCAGGATATAAAAGACTTTAAAAAAATAGAAGGAGAAAAACGCCTCCTCTCGTATGATTAAAATAATAAATTAATTCTTTCTGTTTACCTTTACATTAATTTGTCATCCTGAACTTATTTTTTTCTGTCATCCTGAATATGTTCTTTTTCTGTCATCCTGAACTTGTTTCAGGATCTGGTTAGGATTAGTATTGGATGCTGAACCAAGTTCAGCATGACAGAGAGATAATAAATATAAAATATTATAATAGTGCAAAAGAATTTAATAACACCGGACACCAAAATTGCAGACTTGCTGAACGATTATCCCGAACTGGAAAAAGTTCTGATCGAAGCATCTCCGCTTTTTATTAAACTGAAAAACCCTGTCCTGAGAAGAACAATAGCAAAAGTAACTTCTCTGAAGCAGGCAGCAGCAATAGGAAAAGTAAGTCTGAATGAATTGATAATAAAATGCAGGCAGACTGCAGGACAAGACGTTAATACTTCTTTTGAAGAAAAGAGAGAGAAACAGGAAAAACCCCTCTGGCTGAATACAGCGAAAGTAAAAATCGAATATGATGTCCGCGAAGACCTGGATTCTGGTATACAACCGATGAACAGAGTATTGAAAGAAACAGCCACGCTTGGGAAAGGCGAAATATATTTGTTAATCACTGCATTCGAACCTCTTCCGCTGATTGAACTACTGAAAAACCGGAACTTCGAATATTACACGGAAGAAAAAGACGGAATATTCAGAACGTATTTTTTTAAATCATAGAAAAAAAGCCGGTCTTACTCCGGCTTTTTAATTTCAAAAATTCCTCTCCTGCCAAACATTCATATGTATATCCTTAATTTAAATTTAATGCATTCATCCCGACTCGTCGGTACAACCATACAATCATACCTTCATACATCCATACATTCATTCTAATTCGATTGCTGAATCTCGCTTTCCTGCTCACGCTGTTTTCTTTGCAGAAGTCTCGATGAGGTTGTGTTATCCATTTTTCCGAAATTGAAAGTAAGCGTAATGAAATAAACTCTGGAATCTGTTTTCTGTCTGACAACCTGATTGAATGAATTTGTATTTGCAGTTAAATAAAATCTTTGCTGATTAAATAAGTCGTTAATTCTGAATGCTACTATTAATTGTTTTTCGAAGAAACTTTTTTGTATTGCAAGATTAAACATCTGAAAAGGGTCAATTGTACCCTGAGAATTTACCTGCTTCCCGTTATAGAAATATGACAATTGCACATCCGCTATATCCGGTATCTGGGCGCTTGTGGAAAATCTCGCCGAAAGTGCATTGAACCATTTGTCGTAATTTTCCATTCCGTCAAATCCGAAACTGTTAGTGTTGTAGTAACTTACACTTCCGTTTATACGCCACCATTTTGCAAGACCTGTCTGTGCAATGAATTCAACTCCGTATGTATTTGTCTTACCGACATTTCTCGGCTGGCTGAATGTCACTCCGTTTGTGTCAACCGTAGTGTTAAAGTTAATAACATCTCTTTCGTTTCTGTAATATCCCGATAAAGTCAGCGTAGCAAAACTGAAGTATCTTGTATATCCTGCTTCAACTGAATGTATATAAACAGGGTTTAGGTATGGATTTCCCGACCTCTTCGTGAATTCATCAAACTGCTCGACGAAAGGATTAAGAAACCATAAATTCGGACGGTTGATTCTCCTGCTGTAACTTGCCTGAAACTGGTTTTCCGGTCCTATCTTCTGAGTCAGACTCGCGCTCGGGAAAATGTCGAAATAGTTTCGGTCGTATTTTTGCGTGCCCTGTAAAATCGAGAAATCCAGATAAGTATGCTCGCCTCTTATACCTGCATTGTAACTGAAGTCTTTGTAACTGCCGGAAAAAGTTCCGTAAAATGCAGATATTGCATCCTTGTAATTTGCGTCGTTGTATCTGCCGGGTACGGGAATCCAGTTTTGTGAGTTGTTGTCGTATTGTAAGAAGTTGTAATCCCCGTTTATAAATCTGGCGTTGATTTTTATTCCTGCTTCGAGCTTCGATGTTTCACTGAAAGGATGAATATAATCTGCCTGAGCATTTAAGAAATTGAAATAATATTTTTGAGTTCGTTCCTGAAGTGTAACAGGATTAATATAATCATCAATTCTGTAACTGATGGGGGAGTCTTCGTTCCTGCCGGAATAATTTATGAATGCAGTCAGTTCTCTTCCTTTTTCCTCGTATTTTTTTGTGTAGGAAATCGTTCCGTCGAAGTTAAATCCTTTGCGCCTGTCATCGTTATTATAAAGAAGAGTCGATGTAAGTGCCCCCGATATGTCGTAAAAATTCAGCGTATTTCTGTTGTTTAATTTCCGCTCGTAATAGAATATCGTTCCCGCGAGTGACAAAGTTCGATTTTTATCTAATTCATAATCACCGCCGAAAGATCCGTAGTGTGAATTCCCGCTGTATTTCCAGTTGAAGTTCTGCAGTACAGTATGTGAATTAATGCTCGAGTAATTTGACCTGTCTATATTTGATTTACCGGGTAAGTTGTAATTCCAGAAACTGTAACTTGCGTTAAGAACGAATTTTCCTTTTTTCGTATTGGCTGAACCGCTGATGTTGTATTTATCCTGTGTTCCGCCGTTTACTTTTATATTGCCGTTGTAACCTATATCCTCTTCCTGTTTAAGAATAATATTTATTATTCCGGATACCCCTTCAGCTTCGTATTTTGCACCGGGATTATGTATCACTTCGACTTTTTCAACCATATTACCAGGAATATTCTGCAATATTTGAGTTCCGTTGCTTAACATTGCGGACGGCTTGCCGTTGATTAAAATCTTTACGTTGCCGCTTCCGCGCAGACTCACGTTTCCGTCATTGTCTACTTCAACCGATGGTACGTTTTTTAATACGTCCAGAACTGTTCCGCTCTGTGCGGTTAAATCTTTCTTTGCATCGTAAATTCTTTTATCCCCTTCGAATGTCATTATAGGTGCTTCGGAAACAACTTCGATCTCTTCCGTCGTGGAAGTTATCAGTTCGAGTTTTACATTGCCCAGATTTATCTCGCCTTTTTCATTGTTTATTAAAATGTTTCTCGCTACTCCCGTTCTGTAACCTACGTAACTGACTCTTATATCGTATGTTCCCTCCGGTACGTTCGTTATTAAGAAATTCCCCGTTGCGTCGGTCGAACCTCCCGTTATTAAAAGTGAATCCTGTGCCTTGAAAATTCTTATCGTCGCCGATTCAAGCGGACTGCCGGATGACTTGTCGGATACAATGCCCTTTACTACTCCCTGTACCGATTGTTGTGCGAATCCGCTGAGCGTGAAAATTAGGGTTATCACAACCGCCGGTAATATAATATTTTTAAGAATGTTCATTTTAATAAAGTTTAATTTTTATAAAAACTTTTAATTATCTTACGAATTAATTAAAAATTAGTTTCAAAATGCAATGAAATATTTTTTTACTCATCATTAAAAATAATTCAATGTATTTTCGGTTCACTGCTGTCCAAAATAAAAATGGAACTTGAATAAAACATAAAAAACAATCGATTTTGGACAGATTTTTCGTTAAATAGAGGATATTTTAAAACAAA
>VGWA01000177.1 GCA_016873795.1 Ignavibacteria bacterium | reverse complement strand
CCACCCGTAATTTCTCATATAGAAAATGCTTTCTGAAAACTTCATATACTTATGAATATCTGGAAAAAAATAACATACCTTGAAGCACCTGACATCCTGAATCAGCTCTTTCTGATTTCATTGAGTGTTATTATCATCGTTAATTATAAGTTGATATCTGCCTGGTATATTATCGTTATCATTAATCTTGTGCTCGGAACGGGTATCGTTTATGTGGTTAGCTTGTATGAATCTATGAGCGAATACGATAAAAGTAAAAATTCGTTGTGGAAAATTCTGCGGTACTGGTATCCGTGCTTTATGATTCTCTTCTGCTTCAAGATAATATATATTATAATGTATAATATTGAGAAAGTAATATATGATAATATTCTGATTTATCTGGATTATAAAATATTCGGATTTAATCCTACGGAAGCGGTTTTTGGTCTGTCTAATCCTGTATTGACCGAAATTCTGCAAATTATCTATATACTGTTTTATATTATGCCCCTTATATTCGGTATTGAAATTTTTCTGAAGAAAAGATATAACGATTTTAAATATCTGATGTTTGTTCTGTTCCTGGGCTTCTATCTTAGTTTCTTCGGGTATCTTATACTTCCGGCTATCGGACCGAGATTTACATTGCACGATTTCCATCTGCTTAATAACGATTTACCGGGTGTTTTTCTGACTAATGTTTTGAGGGATATAATAAATTTTGGTGAATCTATTCCTAAATATGTACCTGATCCCGAGGAGTTTGCTCAAAGAGATGCCTTTCCTTCGGGACATTCCATTATCATTCTCTTAATAGTATACCTGTCTCGTAAATTTAAATGTAAATCATTCCGTTTTTATCTGCCGTATGCCGCTTTGATGTTGTTCTCGACAATATATCTCAGATATCATTATGTCGTGGATGTAATCGCAGGTTTCATTATTGCAATCCTGACAGTACTGATGTCGGAATTAATTTATAAAACAAAAAAATCTGACTAATATATTTTTGAAGTAAAATTTAATATTATTTCATCGGCAATAGAATATCCCTTTAACGTAAGTCTGAATCTTCCTTTTTCATAACGGGCATACGAGTTTTCTGTCAATACTTTTATGTATGACTTGTAATGGTTTTCAAAGTCCTTTCTGAATTCCACGCAGTATTCTTCCGTATCTATTCCCCCTGACCGTAATTTTAACATTATATATTCCGTTTCGCGCTCGGTTTTACTTAAAGTATGAAAGTTCTCGTAAGGCGATTTATTTTCTTGCAGTTCAATGTTGTATCTTGCTGTGTTTTTATGGTTGTTCCATCTCTTTCCTCCGAAATGGGAATGTGCTGAAGGACCGAAACCTATATACTCACCGTTATCCCAGTAATTCAGATTGTGCTTTGACTGATAACCGGGAATAGAGTAATTTGAAACTTCGTAATGCTGATATCCGCATTCAATTAAAAAATCTGAAATCAGGAAATATTGCTTTGCTGCTTTTGAATCCGGTTTCATCGATAATTTCTTTTGAATGAGTTTTTTGTATATTATAGTTTCGGGCTCGTAAGTGAGTGTATATGCCGATATATGCGGAATTTTTAATTCGACCATTTTTTTTACTGAATACGTAATGCTTCTGTCATTTTGTGTCGGAAGTGAATATATTATGTCTGTACTTATATTGTTATAATATTTTTTGCACTTTTCAATGGATTTTAATGCCTGTCTTCTGTCGTGTTCGCGTGAGAGAAATTTCAGGTCGCTGTTGTTGAGTGACTGAATACCTAAACTGATTCTGTTAATCCCCGATTCCGCGTAATTTCTGATTAAGTCTTTGTCTTCGCAAATATCCTCCGGATTTACTTCAATTGTGAATTCGTCGATTTCCGATATATCTAAATACTTGTGAAGCGAATCGATTATTTTTTCTAATTCTTTGAATGGTATTATCGAGGGTGTTCCGCCGCCAATATATATTGTCTTGAAAGTTATGTTACTGTAATTTTCCGATGCCAATCTTATCTCATTGATGATGTTTTGTGTAACCCGGCTTATCAGTGTTTTATTTGTTATAACATAAAAATCACAGTAGTTGCATTTTCTCCTGCAAAACGGTATGTGAATATAGATACCTGTGTTTTTATTCAAAATTAAAGTATTTACTATTTATTTTTTAATGATTAAATTAAATTAAAATATTTCGTAATTCAACATAAAAAAATTATGAAAACAGTTTGTGTTATTCTCTTCTTTGTTATTTCGCTGATTCTCGGAAATTGTGCATTTTCCGGAATTCCTGCTGAGGTAAAAGATGATTCACTTTCCTTTATTCGGGATATTATTAATCAGGTGAATTCTAAATCTGCACTTACGGATAACGTGTCTGAAGAAGGAGAAATTACCGTAAAAAATAATACAGGCTCTCTGACTGCAAGAGCTACTTGGGGAGATAAAATTTGGTTTCTCATCGAAGGACCGTTCGGAAAAGATATTGCTGAAGCTAATTTCAATCGCGATAAATATGGATTTGTTGATGTGATGAATGATGTGTATTATTACGGAAAAACTACGGAAATTTCTATACAGGCAAGACTGAGAATTAAATGCAGATTCGACGATTTGCTTAATGCCGTTATAGGTACGGTCACTATTAAATATAATCCAAGAGATACACTGTCATACGAAGACGATGGAAATTATTATATCATTACAATAAAAGGCAGGGACCCTATCCTCGGAAAATCGAGAGTCATAAAATATAATGTGGAAAAAGGAAGTTATTTTGTACCAAAATATTCTTTATTCGATGATAATATGCAAATGGAAACTAAAGTAGAATTTTTTGACCTTGTAACAAATGGCTCCGGAAAATATGCTAAAAAAGTCGAAATAACAAAAATAAACTGGAGCTCCATGAAGCGTGAAACTGCAAAATTTGTTTTTTCCGAGAAAAAAATTAATCAATTCGGATTGGGATATAGCGTTAATGTACCTAGCGGTGTCAGAAGAGTCGAAACTAAATAATTAATTTTAATCCTATCTGTGACTTCTTGACTTTGTTAATCATGGGACCAATATATTACCGATAAATTCAAATCCTTTCAACGGTTTACATCTTTTTAATCCGGCATACGATTCTTGAAATTTCTGTAATTTGCGGATGCATCAGAGGCTCACCGCCCGCTATTAAAATACCGTCTGTTTTACGTTTTCCGCAAAATACTTCTATTTCCTCTTTTATTAAATCAAGCGGTTTGTGACTGTCATTCTCGTTCCTTCGGTAACAACCCTCACATTGTAAATTGCATTTATACACAGGTTCAAGCCATGAAATTGAATTATCACTCAAATTCCACGACAAACGGTAGTATTCGAGATGATTTAATTTATTCATTACTGCAATGTTTTATAAAAGATTATATTTTCTCTATTACCGGTATTATAATATATAATAATTTTTTAATTAATGAGTAAAATATTATCACAATTTTTACATGTTTTAATTGCTCTTACAAACTGAATAAATTACACTTAATGTGAAAATCTTTCACAATAAATAATTATTTGTTCATTGATAAAGATACTAAAACTGAGTATTTTGAAATTCATTTTAATAAATTTAAATCAAAGGAGAAATCAAAATATGGCGAAATATAAAATTGCTTGGCTTCCCGGTGACGGAGTGGGTATCGAAGTA
>VGWA01000176.1 GCA_016873795.1 Ignavibacteria bacterium | reverse complement strand
TATTGCAATAATTTTTTTAACATTTTCGATTACATTCAGACATTTCCTGGCAGCAATTGAGCCCATAGAGTTATGGTCTTCCTGATTAGCGCTGGTAGGGATGGAATCAACCGATGCGGGGTGGCATAAAATTTTATTTTCGCTTACGAGAGAAGCAGCCGTATATTGGGCTATCATCAATCCCGAATTCAATCCACCTTTGGGAGTAAGGAATCTCGGAAGTCCGCTTAAGCTACCGTCAACGAGTCTGGATATTCTTCGTTCAGAGATATTTCCAAGTTCACTAACGGCGACAGCCAGAAAATCCGAAGCAAAAGCCAGCGGCTGTCCGTGAAAATTTCCTCCTTCTATATGCATTTCAGAGTCCGGAAATATCAAAGGATTATCCGTTGCAGAATTTATTTCCGTTTCGAGTATTCCCTTACAGAAATTAACAACATCTTTAACAGCGCCGTGAACCTGAGGTATACATCTGGTTGAATAGGGATCCTGCACTTTCGGGCAATCCCTATGAGATTTCATTATTTCGCTGTTTTTTAAAAGTCTTCTCAGGTTAGCAGCAGTTTTAATTTGTCCTTTATGAGGACGAGCTTTCTGCAGCACATCGGCAAATGCTTTTTCCGTAGCTTTCAATGCTTCGACGGAAAAAGCAGACGATACATCAGCAAGTTTAGAGAGGCGGCATGCTTCGAAGAGTGACATTGCGAGAAAGGCGCTCATCATTTGCGTACCGTTAGTCAAAGCAAGTCCTTCTTTCGCTTCCAGTGATAAATTATGCATACCAGCTGATTTTAA
Organism: Ignavibacteria bacterium; assembly: GCA_016873795.1. GTDB lineage: Bacteria > Bacteroidota > Ignavibacteria > Tepidaquicellales > Tepidaquicellaceae > VGWA01. The sequence continues at coordinate 2,886 of VGWA01000176.1, read as the reverse complement.
AGCTTTTCGTGCTTCGTATATTCGATTATTATAGAAGCACTTACCTTTACCGAGCATACATAAAACGAGGTGAGAAAGCGGAGCCAAATCGCCAGAGCTTCCGACCGAGCCCTGAGAAGGCACAAGAGGAACAATTCCGCTGTTAAAAAAAGCGATAAGATAGTTTATCAATTCAGGGCGAACTCCCGAATATCCTTTTGCAAGCGAATTTATTCTAAACAAAAGCATTAACTTCGCGATATCGAGAGGTATATAATCACCTACTCCAGCGGAATGAGATAGAATCAGATTCTTCTGCAGTTTCGACACATCTTTTTTCGAAATCCTTACATCCTTGAATTCCCCGAACCCGGTTGTGATGCCATAAATCACTCTATCGTTTTCAATCCATTTATTTATAAGAGCTCTTGATTTTTTAATTTTATTAACGGCATTGACGGATAATTTTAATTTAATATTATTCTTTATTATTCCGATTGAATTATCAAGAGTCAGATTAGTACCGTCCAGCAGGAAATATTTCATAAAGAAATTATAATTTAAAATTTTTATAAAAATACTGAAGGAAGAAACTCATTGGCTCTTCCGATTTTTTTCTTTCTACTTCTTTAATCAATAAATCTTTATTCTCACGGATTGCTTTTTCGATAAACGTTTTATTATAAATTAAATTATAGGGAGTAAAAAACTTGAATTCATATTTTGCGATTAAGTCCGCAAAAGAAACATTATTTTTGACAAACAAAAGAGACTGGTTATCGAAATAGATAAGTTTCCATTTATCATTATTCCTGCTGAGATACGAGACAACAGAATTTTCCAAATCCTGCGGCGACAATGCAGGGCGGAAAACAACAAAATAATCAAAATCATATTTATCAATCAGCACGAGGTAATCCGGAGATTTGTTATATATTTTTTTAAAATCATAATAAAGGGAATCATAGAGATTTCTTGAATCAATGAAATTTTTACTTCCGTAAAAATTCCAAACAAAATAACCTCCGTAATCAAAGGTATGGAAAGGTCTGTTCCCTTCTTCATATACTTTATTATCTTTAATAAACCTGAAAGCATCCACCGGGAAAGTCGGTTCATAAATTCCTGTTCCGAACACAGAATTAAATCCTATAAATCTGAACAAATTATTTCCGGGTATAAGTATAATAAACAAAATCAGAATTCCCGATAAAAAATATACGGATAATTTGTTCGAACAGATTTTTCTGAAATAATTTTTTCCCGAATAAAGGTCATAGAACGAAAACGCAAAGAAGACAGTTGAAGCGAGCATAAAGTCAGTTGTAAACCGTACACCTCTCACAGAAATAACGGCGAACAGCAAATAAACAACGGCAGGGAACCAGTATTTTTTCCTGTATGAATCATACAAAACCACAAAAAATCCCGCAAGGAACAAATAATAAATATAGATAAACAGTTTGCCTGCATACTGCTGATGAAACGGAGAATACCATTCATAGATTTCGTCGAGCATTTTCATTTGGGAATGAGAGTATGTATACAGATAAGTGTTATAAGAATTCGGATTAATTAACATTGCGGCAACGGAAATCCCGAAAGCGGCAAGTAAAATATAAAGATTTCTATTTCCGGCATTTTTATTTTTATACAACAGATAAATTTCCGAAACGACAAAAACAAAAAACAACAAAATTCCCGTCAATACTCCCATATGCATATTAGTCCAGAGGAGAAATATAAACGGGATAAAGAAAAGATAATTCGGATTTGCTTTAAAATATTTATAATCGACAATAATTTTTAAAGTCAGAATCAGGAATAAATACGAAAACATCTGCGGTTTAATTCCGAGTCTATACTTAATACCGAGAGCAAGAATAATCAAAAAGAACAAAGAATAGAAGAAAGGGATTTTATATTTGTCGAGGATATTATAAAGAAGGTAAAAAATAAGAGCAGTCAACAAAGCGTTTAACACATAGAGTCCGGTAAAATCACCTACAGAAAAAATTACATACGACAGCACATCCCAGCCCCATTCGAACGGTATCCACTGCACACCCTGAGAGGCAAATCCGAATACATCAGTCGAAGGTACGGTTTTATTTTCCACTATATATTTTCCTGTCGCAAGATGCCAGAAAATATCGTCTTCCCCGTTAATTTTAGTAAACGTAAGCAAAACGATAAATACAAAGAAAATAAACAGAACCGAATTTTTAACATATTTCGTATATTCGAACGGTTTTTGACTTGAAGATTTTACTTTAGGTTTGGTTATAATATTTTTTTGATGTTTTTTTGCCATAATTAACAAGGTAAGAAAAATTTAAATACCTGCCGGAAGAGTAAAGCAGAATTTACTTCCCATTCCCTCTTTGCTTTCCGCCCAAATTTCACCACCCTGTTTTTCAACAAATTCTTTGCAAAGAATAAGACCAAGACCTGTATTTAACTCACCAGCAGTGCCTTTGCGATTGATATTAAAGTCCAATTTATTTTTTAACCGACTCGAGCAGTTTTTTTCTTGTATAGGGTATTAATCCGCCTGCTTCGACAATAGCTTTTCTTGCGGGAGGCAGAGGGATAATATCGAATTTTTTTCCGGTTGTTTTATTTAAAACTTTAGAGCCGCTTACAACGATTTCGTCACCGATTTCCGCTTTGATATCCGGGCAAGTAATAAGTTCGAGTCCAAGGTTTATTGCATTCTGCATAAAAATCCTTGCAAAATCTTTTGCTATTACAATCAAATCATATCCTTTTAACGCAGAGGCAGCCTGTTCACGTGATGATCCGCATCCAAAATTGTTTTCAGCAATAATTACACTTCCTTTCGGATATTCTCCGCTTTTCAGTTTTGTATTTAATTCCGTATAATCCGCAAAAGCAAATTGTGGA
>VGWA01000175.1 GCA_016873795.1 Ignavibacteria bacterium | reverse complement strand
GAAATATTTCTCAGGTATGACTTATTTAATCCTGACACACAGACAAAGAACTCTGGATTTATAAGCCACTTTGGAATTGCCGGGCTTGATATTCAGCCGATAAAATATATTCATATCATGCCGAATTTATGGTTTATGGGTTACCAGAAAAAAGATGCTAATATTCCTGGGCAAAAAAGCGATGTTTCTGGTAGACTGACAATATGGTGTACTTATTAGATTAGTGTCGATCCATTAGAAAAGTAAGACCTGTGAATTAAAGTTATATTTAATTATATTTATATCTTACTAAAGTCGGGGTTACTTTTTATAATAGACTATAATTAACATTGATTTACTTGTTATATAAATTATATTTTTAAGGATAACAGTGTAAAACAGGATGCTTTTTTAATAGTTATTTTTTATCAGTTATTTTTTTTATTTTTAATTACGAAATTTTACAGTTAATTATATGGCTGATTGCGTTTTAGTCCACAGCGGAAATATGTCAGCAGAAAATTGGAATAAACTTGCCAGGAGGTACGATTATCCTCCCGGGGATTATTCGGGAAGTAAATATTAGGATGGGACCGTGGGAAAACTTAAGGAATACAAACACGAAGTCTTCGTATCAATACTGAAAGAAATCAGAGAAACACAGTATTGGCTTAATCTTTTAAAAGACAGTGGTTATATAAGTGAAAGGTTACACGGTTCTTTACTCCTGGATTGTATAGAATTGGCAAAACTTATTAACAGGATAATATTCCTGACTTTAGTCCTGGCTTTAGCAACGACTAAAACTAATTTTAAAAAAATTAAATAATTTACTCATAATTCTGCAATCTACATTTTAAATTATACATTAATAAACATTATCATACTCCGTCTACCTAACTTTTGTTCGGTTATTAAATTATGTGTGTTTTAACGATACACGTTACTGTTAATAGAATTTATTATAAATTATTTATTTTTTAACTTCCAACTATTAATCATAGAAACAGGAATGTTTGTTGCCGAGTAAAGCAAACGAGAAAGGAGATAAGAGATTGTTAAACGAACTGCTCAAATTAAATGAAAAAGAAAAGCAACTTGTCCTGGAAATTCCAGCTTTAATCACAGTGATGATAGGGTTTGCGGAGAAAAGTAATAAATCCAATATTAATTGGAACGAAAAAATAAAACTTTTTTCAACCCAATATAAAGATACACTTATAGAAGATTATTATGAAAGAATTATTGGTGATTTTCTTGAAATAATAAACGAGCTTCTGGACATTCTGCCTGAAGAAATAATAGAACGTAATAAAAGCATATCAGAAAGAATAGCAATGTTAAACGATATTTTCGATAAAATAAATTATAAAATTGCAAATGAGTTATATAAATCTTTCTTAAAATATGCTGAATATGTTATGAAAGCCTCAGGAGGCCTACTTAGTCTTAGTAAAATCCACAAAGAGGTGGAAAAATGGACAAAGCTTGAAATGCTAAATCCGCCATGCGAACATTAAACAGAAAGCTTTTTTACAGTTATTATGCAGCAAAACCGAAAAACTGTTTTGTTTAAATTAACAAGAAATAAAAAAACAGGAGAACTGCCGAGACTCTCCGGAGTTACGGTTCCTCTTTTTTCTATTTATTCGGAAAAAAGCATGGGGATTGGCGAGTTTCCCGACCTGAAGATTTTAATTGATTGGTGTAATAAATCCGGGCTGAGGATTGTACAACTGCTTCCTTTAAACGATATGGGATTTGATAATTCCCCCTATAATTCAATAAGTTCTTTTGCATTGGATCCTGTATATCTAAACCTTAAACAAATAAAGAATATTGGTTCTCAACCTCTAAATTATGAATCTTATTTATCTTTAGACAACTTTGACAAGCAAAAACCTAAAGATAAAGTAGATTACTCAATTAAAAAGCACAAAATTGAATATCTCAGGTCGATATTTTTAAAAATATCCGCTGAGTTAAGCTTTAATTTGTCAGATGTCCAAAATGCTAAACCGTCAAAGACTCGATCTAATATCACAGGAATCAAAAATTTTTATAAGTTTGTTGCTGAAAATAAATATTGGATTCATCATTATGTTCTTTTTAAAGTTTTGAAGGAAGTATATCAAGACAGGCCTTGGGAAGATTGGGATCGGGTATATAAATATTTAGAGTTTGATTTGCTGGATAAGGTGTTGGAGGAGCATAAAGAAATAATTTATTTTTATTACTGGATTCAATGGAATGCTTATTTGCAACTGAATGAAGTTAAAAAATATGCCGAGGAAAAAGGTGTTTATATAATGGGCGATATTCCTCTTCTCGTAAGCAGAGATAGTGCAGACGTTTGGCAAAACCAAAAATATTTTAAACTTAATCTTTCTTCAGGCGCTCCTCCGGACATGTATTTCTCAAAGGGGCAAAGATGGGGGACCCCCCCATTCAACAGAGAGAGTCTTGAAGAAGATAATTACACTTACATTAAAGAGAGACTGAAATACACGCAAAATTTCTATCACTTATTTAGAATAGACCATTTTGTCGGATTGTTTAGGATATGGACTATAGATATTAATACGCCGGTTGAATATGCAGGATTTTATGGTAAATATGATCCGGAAGATAGTACTAAATGGGAAGAAAACGGAAGAAAATTATTGAGCGTAATGCTTGAAAACACGATAATGCTTCCCTGCGCAGAAGATCTTGGTACTGTTCCGGAATGCTCTTATAAAGTACTTAATGATTTCAATTTACCTGGTACAGACGTTCAAAGATGGACAAAAACCAAAGACAGAAAGTACAAATTCCTATCGCCGAGAAAGTACAGAAAAAATTCAGTAGCAGTATTATCAACTCACGATTCAGCAACCTTTGTTGAATGGTTTTATAAAGAAGCAGGTACAATAGATAATAATTTATTTAACAGACTTTGTATAGAGAAAGGAATATGCCAAGAAAAGCTTGTACAAGTAAAAAATGAGCTCTTTATAAACACACCTTGTTTTAATGAGGGAATAATTGAATCTTCAATTCCTGACTCCCAACAGATTGTGCCCGCTCAGATTACCGAAAGAGAGTATTTTACCAGAAGATTAAAATGGAAAAAAAATATTGACAAAGTTTATAAACTCATATCCTCCTTTGATCTTGATTACGAACGTATTCGGGATATTATAGAACTTTATCTAAATAGCTTTGATGAAAAGAAAAAGTTTTTGTATTTTATTATTTTTGAAGACAATCCGGAAAAAAAAGAGGCTGTGAAAAACAAAAATTTTAAGACTGAAGAAGAGATGTTATTACATACTCTTAATACTGATTTTAAAGTAGATGTTGGATTTATAAAGAAAGTTTTGTTAAATATTTGTTCGGCATCATCTTTTTTTTCGATACAACTTTTACAGGATTGGCTATGTCTTGACGAAGAATTTTTAGCATACAGTAAACATAAATCTTTCAGAATTAATCTGCCCGGGGTTGTTGATGATGACAACTGGACAGTAAAGATACCTTTCTCGCTGGAGAAACTGAACAAACTCCACATTAACAGAACAATAAAAAACATTAACAGACAGACAGAAAGAATATAAACAAATTTGAGATTCAAGATGCCCAAAAAGATATTTCGGATTTTAATACATCACACAGCCTGTAAAATATGTTTTACAGGAGTACTTTATGTTTTCTTTGTGTTGTTAATTACAACCAATGTTTTTCCTCAGGTCGACAACATCAGCATTAATAATCCCGTGTATGACTTTTT
>VGWA01000174.1 GCA_016873795.1 Ignavibacteria bacterium | reverse complement strand
AAAAACAGTAATACCAGTTTTTGAGAACCTTTTCAGCATTGATTTTTCTACATTTTTATATGCCCGCCAGGATAAAATTTATAAAGGAGAAACTGAAACTCCGGGATATGTAATATTTAATACCTACATAAATACAAAACCAGTTTTTATTTATCAAAAAAGTAAATATCTTATTTTTTACTTAGGGGTCGAAAATATATTTAATAAGTCATATAAGAATCACCTTTCATCAAACAGAGGTAATATGTATATTGAACCGGGAAGAAATTTCTTCATAAAATCAACAATAAATTTATAGATATTAATATCTTAAAGACTGGTCTAAAGTTAAGCCTAAAGTCAATCCAAAAGGCAGGCTTGAAGGTAAGTATATAATATACTACAAACCTGACTTTCAATTATTTTATATTTTACTATTTTAAATAATTTTTTTTTCAGACCTGATTTAACTGAAAGTCAGTTTTAAAAACAGTTTATTTTGAATAGAAATTTAAAGCACAAATATTTATAATAGTTATTAACTTTTCTAATATTATTATATTATATAAAAATTAAGTAATAATAATAGGACTGTTAGTATTGTTAATAATTTATCTTACCTGCCTGATATTCTGTCTATTCTCGATAGTTTCATTTCTTATTATTCCTGCCTTTAGTTTTAATTTAACATTTATCATTTAACATTTATCATTGTCATTATATAATATCTAAATGTTAAAAAGTATAAACTTAAAGTCAGGCCTGCCTGTCTTTAAGACTTTCAGTTTTGAAAAAGTTAAATATTACGGAATTCTTATTAATACCTGACTTTCAGTTAATATTTAGATTTGAGATGAAAGTTAAACAGGAGAATTAATTGTTAGCCCGAAGTTGATCCTTTATATCTTGTATTTGAGAAACAAGATTACTGTTATTTCTTAATAAATTCTTAATTGTATTGTAGGAATAGAGAACAGTAGCATGATCTTTGCCACCGAAATTTAAACCAATTGATTCTAATGTAAGGCTTGTCATTTCCTTTGCAAGATACATTGCTATCTGTCTTGAGTGTGCTACTTCCTTAGTACGCTTTTTGGATAGTATCTCTTTTTCTGTAATTTTATAAAATTTTGCTACTTTGTGAATAATTGACTCTATTGATATGATTTTATCATTTTTTATAAAACCCGAGGTTCTTTCTATTACTTTTTCTACAACATCAATGTTTATAATACCCTGGTTATTAAAAGTTGCTTCTGCAATAATTCCGGCAACGCATGCTTCAATAGCCCTTATACTCTCTTTTACATTTGTAGCTATAAAATGTACAGCATCTTCGGATATAACAATATTATTGTCAACCGCATTTTCTAACTTTTTTCTTATAATTGCAACCCTCATTTCCCAACACGGAGGTTGTATATCTACAATTATGCCACCCTGAAAACGTGATATCAACCTTTCTTCAATATCTTTAATTTGATTAACAGGTTTATCGCTTGAGAAAATAATATGCTTTTTGTTGTTATAAAGAGTATTGAAAATCTGATAAATAAAATCTTGTGTTCCGGGCTTTCCGCCAAGATTTTGAATGTCATCGAGTATTAATACATCTAAAGACTTGTAAAACGAATCAAGCTTACGCGTTCCATCTCTTCCGGACGACGATATTTTGTCTTTTGCAATATATGTTGTGAACTGCGTTGTAAAATCAGGGGCAGTTGTGTAATATACCTTTTTATCCGGAAAAATTTTTAAAATTTCAAAACCTATTGCTTGTATCAAATGAGTTTTTCCCACACCTACCCCGCCGTAAACAAGAAAAGGATTGTAAATTATGCCTGGATTATTAGAAATAGCGAAGGCAATTGATACTGCAAGATTGTTACTTTCTCCTCTTACAAAATTATTAAATGTATATTTGCCATATAAATTTGCATCTTTGTAAATACCCTCCTTATTTCTATCAATTATAAAAGCATCTGTTCTGTATATATGATTACTCTCTTTTCCAGGAAGGAACTTCTGATTTTCGTATGGTTTTGTTGTTGAAAAGAATTCTTCATTTTCTGTTTCCGGCATTTGGTTATCTATGCCGGATTCATTTACTTCATATTGTATGTTTCCACCCTCTCCGAGAATACCACTATTTATAATGTTTGAAATTTCTTTGTTAAAACGCTTTTCTATTATTCCATAATAATCCTTACTGGGAACAACAATTGTTAATATGTTATCAATGTAGCTTTTTGGTCTTAATACTGAAAACCAAGTTTCTATTTCATTCTCTTTGAGAGATTGAGACAATAAATCAATAAACTTACTCCATATATTGTCAGCAATATCCGATTCCGTTTCCGTACTAAAATCAGGATTAATATCTTTTAAGGGGGGAATACTTCCATTTTTAGAATCGGAATATATTATTTTTTTTATTGAAGAGGATTCATCATTATGCCGTTCTGATATATACCCATTAACTTTTTTGTTAGGTTTTGGTGAAAGCAATAAACTCATTTGCGCTTTAATATTATTATATAATTATTAACAAAACAAAGTTTCTTAAAATATTACTTTAATTGCATTTTAATTTTCGTTTGAATACTCGTGACGTTTTATAATATTAACAACAAAACAAAATCTTCTAACCATATTGTAAATAACACAGTTATCTTTCAAAAAGAAAGTTATTAACAATATTTATACTAGGCGATAAAAAGATATAAAAAAATGGTCAAGATATAAAAAATACTGATAAGTTATTAACAAGTTATTAACAACAAACGATGCCAAGCTAACTTTTATAATATTAACTAATATAATTAATTTTGTCAAGTTTGTTTTTCGTAATTATACCGAGAAATGAGAAAAAAACAGAAAGTCAGGTTTGTAATTTAAACTACACACAGCATATTATACCGAAACCGATGCGGTAACAACAGAGACCCTGATAGTTTTTTTTGATTATTAAAGAAAGTTATTTATAGTTTTCGTTAACCACATTAATAGCCTTGTGTTTCAATAAGTTTGACTATCGTTTAGATCGCGGCAAAAGAAAAAAATTCAGCATCTCCCTTTTTATACCTGTTTTTCATGTCTCATAACCCAATAATAGTTATATACCTGAAAAAGATTTTGATGTTGGCTATAGTTGTTAACTCGGGAATTAAATTTAACATTTATGTTTCAATTAATAATTGTTAATTTAATAATAGTTATTGTACACAGATGAACTATGTAAAATATATATTAAACCGGGTAAACAAAGATATAAAGCGAAGCCAGAGTAGATTGGATTATGTTAAAATAGACAAACTTTTTAATTTACTCCTATACCAAGAAAACATATATAAAAACATCTATTATATATCTAATATAAAATCTTTAAAATCTATAAGCAATTATCTGCTATTTATTTTAAAAAAACAAGATACCGGGTTAATTAATTTTGAGAACCTTCTTCAGAATCTGAAAAACGATAAGGAGTTTTTAGAAAGAGAACTTGTCAAAAACTTTATTCTACCGCAGGAAAAAGAAGAAAATATAAAGAGCCAAAACCAGGAAAAAATAAAAGATAACGAGGAAATAACACAAAAAGAAAAATTATTATCTGAAGCAGCTAATATTTTTAGAGTAATTGAAAAAGAAAACGAACTGATAGCTGTCGAATTTACGGACTCTGAGATAGAAAAAGACGTTATCAATATTTATTCGGAAACCACGGGAAAAAGACGATTGGAGCTTTTAAAAATTCCTACGGAGAAAAATGAAGATGATATAGTATATGCACTTC
>VGWA01000173.1 GCA_016873795.1 Ignavibacteria bacterium | reverse complement strand
GGAAACACTGGGTGATACGGAGATACTCATCAATAAAATTGTCGAAGACCACGTAGCTCTGAGGCAACTAAATATTAACAAAAAAATTAATCTTGAACTTCTTTCAATAGATAAGGCAAGTTATCTACCTAAATTATACTTATTCGGACAGTATTCGCTGTCTTCCAACGAAAATGACAACAAGACTTTTCTGGTAAAATATTATTTCAATAACGCAGTCAGTGTCGGACTCGGGTTGTCGTGGGATTTAAACTTTTTAAAAACTTCATACAAAAAAGACCAGTCTGAAATAGAAGTAAAAAAAACCGATGAGAAAATATCGGATGTAAAGAGTAAACTTAAGATTCAATCGCAAAGTGTCATATTAAGGATTAAAGATGCGGTAAACCGTATTAAATCGGCTAATGAAGCAATACTTTTGTCCCAAAAGGGGCTTGACCTCGCAAAAATCAGTTACAGGGAAGGAGTCATTAAGCAAATCGATGTTCTTGATTCCGAACTCCAGTTAAACCGGACAAGACTCTCACTTGTAAAAGCCCAATACGATTATGTAATTGCAAGAACCGATTTAGAAGCATTAATATTCAATTAAGAATTATGTCGGATAAAATATTAATTAAAATCAATATGAAGAGAAATTTAATATTATTACTATGTCTTACTTTTCTTATATCTTCATGCGGTAAGAAGGAAGAAAAAACAGAAAACAACAAAAAACTGCCGCTTGTAAAAGTAATGACAATAGAACACCAGCCTTTTTCCGAAGAACTAACCGTACTTGGCGTCGTCAAGCCCTATGCATCGGCAAAGTTATCGTCGGAAGAGGGAGGTTTAATAACATACATCAAGAAAGACAAAGGTGATTTTGTACACAGAGGTGAAGTTCTCGTAAGATTAAAATTTGACATACAGGACGCCGCTTACAGGCAGGCTTTATCGCAGTATGAACTTGCCAGAAGTAATTTTGAACGAATGGAAAAACTTTACTGGGAAAACGTTGCGACAGAGCAGGAGTACACAAATTCGAAGCTCCAGATGGAAATAGCGGAGAAATCCGTTGAAGTGCTTAAAGTAAGATTAAAGAACGGTTATATACAATCCCCTATCAACGGAGTAGTAGAAGCAAAATATATGAACAAAGGGGAAATGACAGGACCCGGTTCTCCGATACTCAGCGTTGTAGACATTTCAAGAGTAAAAGTAGAGGCGGGTATACCGGAAAAATATCTGACACAGGTAGAAATGGGAAGAGACGTAAAAATCCGATTTGACGTGTTACCGGGTGAAGAATACGACGGAAAGATCAGTTATATTTCTCCGACAATAAATCCGCAAACAAGAACATTTGACATAGAGGTTATCCTTATTAACTACAACAGGACTCTCAAGCCGGAGATGTCGGCAAAAATCAATATATCAACCATGAACATAAATGAGGCGGTGATTTTGCAGCAGGATTTAATAATAGACAATGTCGAGGAAAAATATGTGTTTGTTTTAGAAAACGACATAGCCCGGAAAAAAATATTAAATTTAGGAGGAAGGAACGGAAATAATGTGTTAATCGAAAACGGTTTGCAAAAAGGAGATAAACTGATATATATCGGATTTCAGGGTTTATCGGACGGGGATAAAGTGCAGGTAACAAATTAAAGAATTAAAACTCAGATGAAATTCTTCAAGATAATAATAGATAACAAAGTAACGTTTTATATTATGATATTAATTATCATAATAGTAGGAGCATATTCGTACATAGTTTTACCCCGGGAAGCATCTCCCGACATTAAAATTCCCTGGGTATTTATAACAACAGTATATCCGGGTGTATCATCCGAAGACATCGAAAAACTTGTCACACAGGAAATCGAGAAAGAAATAAAGGGTATAAGCGGCGTAAAGAAAATAAATTCAGCATCGCGGGAAAGTTTTTCATCGGTTTTCGTTGAATTTCATACAAACGTGGATATAGACGATGCAGTTCAGAAAGTAAGAGACAAGGTATCCACTGCCAAAACCAAAATGCCGAAAGACATTAAAGAGCCGGTTATAACCGAAATAAACATATCCGAATTACCAATGCTCTACATAAATTTTACAGGTAATATCGGAATGACAAGACTCAAAGATGCAGCAAAAAGTTTAAGTGACAAGATAGAGCAGATACCCGGAGTTTTAAGTGCCGATGTTGTTGGTGCTGTAGACCGTGAAGTAAGAATAGACGTTGATGCATACAGGTTAAGATATTACAATATCAGTTTCAATGATCTTGTAAATGTAATTTCAGCCGAAAATCTGAATGTACCGGGAGGTTCAGTAGATATAGGGCAGTCGAAATTTCTTGTAAGAGTACCGGGAGAATATCAGGACCCGGAAAAAATCGGCGATTTAATCGTTAAAACAATAAACGAAAAACCGATTTATATAAGAGATGTTGCACAGGTAAGCTACGGATTCAAAGAAAGAAAGACGTATTCGAGAGAGAACGGAAAGGAAAGTTTAACGATTGTCGTTAAGAAAAGGACTGGAGCAAACATTGTAGAAATTTCGGATAAATGCAAACAGACAATTAAAGATAACGAGGAATCACTTCCGGAAGGTGTTACCGTTAGTATTACCGGTGATGTATCAAGGTTTATAAGAAGAACAGTACATGAGCTGGAAAATGGGATTGTCACGGGAATATTACTTGTCAGTCTTGTGTTGTTTTTCTTTATGGGACTGAAAAACGCATTTCTTGTAGCGACATCAATTCCCCTGTCATTTTTGATTTCATTTATTGTTTTAAACGCGATGGGTATTACGTTGAACATGATTGTTCTCTTTTCATTAATACTTGTGCTTGGAATCATAGTAGATGACGCAATTGTAGTAATCGAGAACATATACAGACTTCAGGAAAATGAAGATTACACACAATATGATGCTTCGACATACGGGCCGAAGGAAGTATTTCCACCGGTATTAGTAGCTACACTTACGATAATGGCATCATTTTTCCCGCTTCTTTTCTTTCCCGGAATAGTAGGCGATTTTATGAAATATTTACCGGTCACATTAATTGTATGTCTTTCATCTTCATTATTTGTTGCAATGGTAATAAGTCCGTTACAGGCATCCATATTCATAAACTATAAAAGAGACAGGGAGAAATCAGAGAAGAAGAAATTCAGACCGGTTGGAAGATTTTTAGAAATATTCGACGAGAAATTTTTCAGTACTTCAATAAAGCTTTATGAAAGAGCTTTACGAAAGTCATTAAAGAACCGTAAAAAAGTAATTGCATTTTCATTAATATTATTAATTGTTGTATTCTTTATATACGGTAAATACAATCATGGTGTAGAATTTTTCCCGAGTATAGAGCCGTCTCAGGCAAATATTAACATAAATGCTCCGATGGGTACAAACGTAAAGACAACAAACGAGATTACAAAAAAGATTGAAGAAAAGTTACCGCAATTTAAAGACATAGAATATTTTATAGCAAATGTCGGGTCATCAAATAATCCGCTTGATTTCAGCGGCGACGGAATTCCAAATAAAAGTATAGTAAACATAAATTTTTTAGATAAGGAATACCGTTCTCAGAATTCACTGATAACAGTGGAACAAATAAGAAACGAAATTAAGGACATTGCAGGCGGAATAATTGAGATAGAAAAGGATGAAGCGGGACCTCCGGTCGGCAAACCCGTCAATATTGAAATTTCAGGAGATGATTTTAATGTACTCGGTGAAATCAGCAAAAAGATAAAAAGAGAAATCAAAGACATTCCCGGACTTACCGACCTAAAT
>VGWA01000172.1 GCA_016873795.1 Ignavibacteria bacterium | reverse complement strand
ATGCTGCATACATTTTCGAGTTCTTTATTCTTTTCTGTTGCTAATACTGTTTTTAATTACTTTTCAGCAAGAATTCTTGGACCGACAATTTTCGGTATGTGGCAGACAGTAAGATTAATTCCGAATTATACAGGCTTTCTGAGTATCGGAACGCCGTTTTATTTTACCAGAGAAGTTCCGAAACTAAGAGGAAAAGGAGATTACGAGAAAATTGAATCTATAAGACAAACAATTTTTACATATAATTATTTGTTATTTATTCCCGTCTTGTGCGGGTTTGTCTTTTACTTTATCTTCTTTAATCCGGAAGTTGAATTTAAATATGCTCTTTATGCTACTATAATAATATTATTTATATCTACGTTTACGTCCCTTAACGAATTTCTTTTGAAAGGGGAAAGCCGGTTTATTGAAATCAGCAAAATAAAGTATTTTAATGTCCCGCTTTTATTGATAAATTTAGGATTGCTCTTCTGGCTTGGGTTTATAGGTTTTTTGATAGGACAGATTTTAGTCAATCTTTCAAACGCTGTTTATTATTTTATTATTAGGAAATATCCTCTTAAATTTTCGTTTAATTTTAAAATCTGGAAAGATGCAGTAAGGGTAGGGTTTCCTATTTCCGCCGAAGTTATGATTGATATGATTTTTACAACAATAGACAGATTGGTTATTGTTGCTTTTCTTGGATTTACGCAGGTCGGATATTACTCGTTGACATCATTAATGGTTGTTCCAATAACATTATTCATTACTTCTATAAATAGTGTATTATTTGTAGAGACTTTGAATACTTCAAGCAGGCAAGATAATAAGAGATTAATTGAAAGAAATTTTACATTGCCTTCAAATACATTAACTTACGTTCTTCCTTATTTGATTGCCGTAATGAATTTATTATTACCCGGAATAATACTGCTGCTTTTACCTAAATATTCGGACGGGATAATTCCCGCACAAATTTTTATCTGGGGAATGTATTTCTACACTATGACCGGTTTTTTTACGAATACACTTGTATCAATAGACAAACAAAAAATTTTACCTGTTATCTTAGCGATTTCATCTACAATTAACCTGGTTCTATGTATTGTTTTTGTTAATTCGGGATTCGGAATAATTGGTATTTCTATAGCAGCGGCTGTCGCTTATTTTTGTCACTCAGGGATAGCGGTTTATTTTACGCATAAATATTACATAATTAAGCATTTTAAATCTATAATAAGCAGATATTATATTCCGATGTTTTATACTATTGCAATTTATGCTATTCTTATTAATATTGATTTAACAGTAAACCAAAATATAGATATAATATTAAAATTATCTATTTTAACATTGATGTCGCTGCCAATAATAATAAGAGGCACAAAAAATATTTTATCACTTATAAGTTTAAGAAAGTTATCAACAATATAAATAACAAGATGTCAAGAATAGAAGAGATACTGGAAAAGGAAAAAAAGCGTCAAAGTACAACAATATCATTTTCAGCGGCTGAAAATATTGTTTCCAAAAGAGTTATGGACATATTATCGCATCCGATAATGAACAAGACAGCAGAAGGTTATCCCGGGAAGCGGTATCACGGAGGAACAGAGTATTTAGATGAAATCGAAATATATGCACAGGAATTAGTTAAAAAATTATTCGGAGCAAAATATGCAAACGTTCAGCCTCACTGTGCGGCAAATGCAAATTATGCAGTGTTGTTTTCTGTCTTAAAAAAAGATGATATAATTCTGTCGATGAAACTTGACCACGGAGGGCATATAACGCACGGCTCGGGAATTTCAATTACAGGGGAAATTTTCAAGACAATAAATTATAATGTAAAAAGTGAGGACTTTCTGATAGATTATGACCAAATCAGAGACCTGGCTAAGAAACACAAGCCCAAATTGATTATAGCGGGTTCCAGTGCATATCCGAGAGTAATTGATTTTAATATAATCAGGCAAATATCCGATGAAACGAATTCATATTTTCTTGCTGATGTTTCACATTTTGCAGGTCTGATAGCAGGGGGGGAGTATCCAAATCCTGTGAACACAGCGGATTTTACGACATTTTCGACATACAAGACTTTACGCGGACCAAGGGGCGGAATTGTAATTATGGGAGAAAAATTTTGTGATAAAAGTGACAAATACCCGAAACTGACACTATCGAAAGCAATTGATTTTACATTATTTCCCGGAGTTCAGTCGGCTATACTTCCTAATTATTTAGCCGCAAAAGCAGCAGCATTTGAAGAAGCACTTAAACCGCAGTTTAGAAAATATGCTAAGGATGTTATAATTAATGCCAGAGCACTTGTCGGGGGTTTTGCAGAGAACGGAATATTTGTCTTGACAGGCGGAACCGATACACATCAGGTCATAATTGATGTGAGCAAACTGGGGCTGACCGGATTAGAAGCACAGAAAGCACTTGAAGAATGCGGAATAATCCAAAACAGAAACATGCTGCCGTACGATACAAAACCGCCGTTTATTACAAGCGGAGTAAGATTTGGAACCAGTGCTTCCACAACAATTGGATTGAATGCCGAAAATCATAAATGTATTGCTGAAATAATTAATGAGGTATTGAAATCCGTAAAACGAACTGTAGATACCAAGTACTACTTGGATGAACAAGTCATTAAAAAGAACAGAGATAAAATAATTAAATTAATTAAAAAAATAAATTAACTATTTCCAATTCAAAAGCAAATAAGTTTGTAGATGTTTTAAAAACCTACAAAAACTTCATTTATATAGGTGGTCTATTTTGCAGGGATGAAAATTTTTTCAGAAATAATTCTAACAATTATGCTTTTCCAATCGGTGTTTTAATTGTTAACACGTTGAACGAACACAGCAAAAAAATATTTACAAGTGAATCCGGAAATATTTTTATGATGTTATTTGGAAAACTACTTGATAACAAAGGATTAACTGATATACCCCAAGGAGTTGCACATTTTTATGAAAAAGAAGGCGAAGAGTTATTTAATAAATTTATGTTTGATGGATTAATATTCATATTCGACAAAACAAATAATAATTACACTCTATATTCAGACAAAATGGGACTCGAAGACGTTTATTATTATTATGATGGGAAAATATTTGCGTTTTGTAATTTAATAGGACCTTTAGCAAGAGTTTTTTCAAAAAAATTTGATTCTGTCGGTATTATGAATTATGCCGCTACGGGAGCTGTTTTAGGACCTGTTACTTTATTCGATAATATTAAGTCATTAATTCCTGCTCACAAACTGGAAATAATTCGAAACGGAAAGTTAGTTAGTAATCTTAATCCGCAACAGTACTGGCAATTGCCTAAACCCCGGAAGCCCGAATCGTTATCACAAGACAGTCTGGAAAAATATTTTGCAGATTATTATCTGAAAGCAATTGAGCGGAGAATTGATAAAGAGGTAAATGTTTTTTTATCAGGCGGCCTGGATTCAAGCAGTATAGTTAGTGCAGCAAAAAATAATTTTGGTTCGAAAGTAAATGCATTTAACTACAGAATAAAAGGATATTCACCACAATATGTAGAATCACATATAATTGAAAAGTTTCACAGAGATTTCGGATTTAATTTGAATTTTGTAGAAGTTGATAATCTCGGAGAACAAGAATATAATTTATGGAAAGAGTTTAATAAATTTTCTCCGAACTATTTCGGGATAGGAACTTTAATACTGCAGAATTCACTTGATAAATATTTCAAAAATAACAACTCAAATTATCCCTTTCTTACGGGAGAAACAGCCGATACAGTAATAGATTTCTGGTGCGGCGTTAAAGGAAACGGTT
>VGWA01000171.1 GCA_016873795.1 Ignavibacteria bacterium | reverse complement strand
AGGAATGCAAAGGCAAAAATCAAAGCTAAAAGAACCGTAATTTTGTTTTTCATAAGTTTATGTTTTTTATTTAAATTACTTAAACAATATAATTTATTTTATCGTTCTAATAAATTCCGATAAGCCTGCAATCATCATATAGTTTAAAGAAGTAAATATTAAAAAGTACGTGTATTCAGTTTCGGGGAAGCAGGATGAGCAAATGACCGGTGTTTGAAATATTTTTTATCTTTTGACAGTTTATATTTATGATATGCGGTATAGCCGATCATAGCGGCGTTATCGGTTGTATAGATTTTTCCGGGAATACGTATTTTATAACCGTTTTTTTCGAGTTCAAGAAATTTTTTTTGCAGGCAGTTATTTGCCGATACACCGCCAGAGATGCAGATTTGATTAATCTTATGATGTTCGGCAGATTTCCGTGTTGTTTTCAGAAGGTAATCGACAACAGTTTTCTGAAACGAGGCGGCTACATCGGCGATTAATTTTTCATTTTTATTTTTTTCGAAATTCAAATCTCTGAGCAGATACAAAACGGAAGTTTTTAAACCCGAAAATGAAAAGTGGAACGGTCGGTTTTTTATTACCGGAATCGGAAATTTATGGAATAAGGGATTTCCCTTAACGGCATACCGTTCGATTTCCGGTCCTCCGGGATAACCGAGTCCGAGCATTTTTGCTACTTTATCGAACGACTCCCCTGCCGCATCGTCAACTGTTGTTCCGAGTATCGTATGTTTAAAAAAATCCTTAACGAGCACGAGCATAGTATGTCCGCCCGATATTATCAGCGAGATGAACGGAAATTCGGGTTTTTTTCCGCCGAGAAATGAGGAATAGAGATGAGACTGTATATGGTTAACAGGAACAAACGGTATTTCAAGTGAAGCTGCGATTGCTTTTGCAAAATTTGTCCCTATAAGCAGTGCACCGATAAGTCCGGGTTCGGTTGTCGCCGCGACAAGGTCTATTTGTCCGATTTTCTTTTTTGATTTTTCAAGTGCTTTACGAGTGATTTTTACAAGATATTTAAGGTGTTCGCGGGATGCCAGTTCGGGAACAACTCCGCCGTAATCCGAGTGAAAATACTGTGACGAGATAATATTCGAAAGGACTTTTTCATTTTCGAGAACGGCAACGGATGTTTCGTCGCAGGATGTTTCTATTGCGAGTATAAGCATATAGTAATATAAAAATATTAATTTGTATGTTAAATGAAATTAATTTTTTTATTTTGCGTTTAAAGAAAGAGAATAGATTGTTAAATTGTAGTAAAAAGTAAATAGGAAATAGCAAATAGGAAATAGGAAATAGCAAATAGGAAATAGTAAATAGGAAATAGCAAATAGTAAATAGCAAATAGTAAATAGCAAATAGGAAATAGTAAATAGGAAATAGCAAATAGGAAATAGGTTTGTTAATGAAGAATTAAGAATTGTAAATGATAAATGATAAATGTTAAATGAAAAAAGTTATAACGCAGAGACGCAAGGACGCAGGGACAATTAAAAATTAAAAATAAGAGATAATAAAGGAATAAGTGGGAAGAGGTTTTAGAATATTGGTTTTAATTGTGTTGTTATTTATAACAGCGAGCAATGTATTTCCGCAGGCGAAGGTATTGATTAATATGGATTTGCAGCAGAGCAATCATTTAAAGGCATACGGTGTCGTATACAGACTGTTAATGAAAAATCGCCCGGTTGACTGGCTGTTGAATTACAGAGGCGGTTCTTTCATGATTAATTATTCAAAAGACATCGAAGATGAATGCAGCAGGGTCGGTGTGTCATACGAACTTATAAACGGTACGGAAGCGGCGCAAATTTATGCGGAGACAGAAGACGAAAAGAATAACATGGAAACGGTGAGGTTAGAGACTGCGGCAAAGATTGCAGTATATGTGCCGCCGAATACTCTACCATGGGATGATGCGGTAAGATTAGCATTAGAATATGCCGAGATACCATACGATTCGTTATGGGATGCGGAGGTTTTACAGGACAAGTTGAAAAATTTCGACTGGCTGCATTTACATCATGAAGATTTCACCGGTCAGTACGGAAAATTTTTCGGAACATTCGGGACGTCGCACTGGTACATAACGCAGAAAACTGCAAACGAAGAGATGGCAAAGAGACTTGGTTTTGCAAAAGTATCGAAATTAAAACTTGCTGTAGTAAAGAAGTTGAATGAATACGTAGCCAAGGGCGGGTTTTTATTTACTATGTGTTCAGGAACAGACACATACGACATAGCACTTGCCTCTCAATACACCGACATTTGCGAATCTATGTACGACGGCGACCCTGCCGATCCGGAAGCAAACAACAAGCTGGATTACTCGGATTGTCTTGCATTCGAGAATTTTAAAATAATAATGAATCCATACGTATACGAATATTCCGATTTAGACATAACAGACCAGATATTATATATCGGACAGGCAAATGATTATTTCAGGTTAGTAGATTTTTCTGCAAAATACGACCCTGTTCCGACGATGTTGAATCAGAGTCACACTTCATTAATCAAGGGAACAATGGGGCAGACATCCGGTTTTAAAAAACAATTCATAAAGAAAAACGTTACGATATTAGGATTAAACGAAAACACAGATTTTGTGAGGTACATACACGGTAATTACGGAAAAGGAACTTTTACTTTTTACGGCGGACACGACCCTGAAGATTATCAGCATCTTGTAGGCGACCCACCGACAAATCTCGATTATTATAAGAACTCACCCGGTTACAGATTAATATTAAACAATGTATTATTTCCGTCAGCCAAGAAGAAAAAATTAAAGACATAATTTTCCCGGATGCATTCATCAAAATATAAGATTACGTTATTAATAATTTTGTTATTATTTTTTTCAGGTTGTAAGAAAGAAATAAGTGATGAAAAAATTTTTCTAAGTATCATAGACGATACCGGCGACACAGTCCGTTTTGTAAATTCCCCGTCGAGAATCATTTCGCTGGGGCCGAATATTACCGAAACGATATACGTGCTCGGCGCCGACTCAATTTTAGCAGGGGTGACCGAATACTGCAATTATCCTCCTGAAGCAACACAGAAACAAAAGGTGGGCAGGATGTTAGACCCGAGTTTAGAGATTATACATTCGATAAAACCCGACTTAATACTGATGACGACCGAGGGAAATTCAAAGACAACACATCAGGCGTTAAGAAATTTCAACTACAAAATATTCGTAACGAATCCAAATAGTATAGATGATATAATCAGAATGAATACGAGCATAGGGATACTGACCGGGAAAAACGAGAATGCAGAGAAGTTAAACAGTGAGATAATAAAATTCAGAGATTCTGTTTTAAATTTACATTCCGGGAAGCAGAGGAAAAAGGCACTGGTATTAATTTCAGTTAATCCGATGATTACAGCCAACAAGAGAACTTTCATAAACGACATTATAAATTTATCCGGATTGGAAAATATATTTGCGGAAGAACCGGTTGAATATCCATCGGTGAATATTGAAAGTATACTGATAAGAGAACCGGATTATATAATAATACCGACGGATACAAACAATACGAAAGTGACAGGAATGCTGACAAGTGAGGTCAGGAGTTTGATGAAAAACCTGAATGCGGTAAAGGAGAACAGGATAATTTTAATAGATGAGAATATTATATCGAGGCCGAGTTACAGGGTGAGGGAAGCGAGCACATATTTAATGTTAAATGTTAAATGAAAAATGTTAAATGAAAAATGTTAAATGAAAAATTAAAAATTAGAAAAAATATAATGCTTAAGTTGGAATTGGACTTTTTATAAAACAAAATAAGGATAATTTTGTAATAAGAAAGGAGAACAAAAATGTCAAAGCGATCAAGATTTAC
>VGWA01000170.1 GCA_016873795.1 Ignavibacteria bacterium | reverse complement strand
TAAATTATAAATGTTTTTTTGAAATGATAAATTATAAATGTTAAATGATAAATTATTTTTTCAAATGATAAATTATAAATGTTAAATGATAAATGATTTTTTCAAATGATAAATTATAAATGTTAAATGATAAATTATTTTTTCAAATGTTAAATTATAAATGTTTTTTTGAAATGATAAATTATAAATGTTAAATGATAAATGATTTTTTCAAATGTTAAATTATAAATGATAAATGATAAATTGTAAAAGGTTTTGAGTAATGAGTTATGGGTATTATGAACACAGGTTGGACTGATTCTACTACTATATATAACAAAATTTTTTAAATTTCCGTGATGTAATTCAAAATTTAATTTATATTGCTGATATTTCAATAGTTTGTAAAAGATAATGAGAGCCCGCGACTTCTTGACTTTAGTAGTCGGGGGAAAAATTATGATTTATCAAATATACCGTTTTTAACGGTTTTTTAAATCGTAGAAAACTGAATAACCTGTTATGTGATTGTTATTTTTTCTTTCGGAAGGCTTATACCGTAGGATTTTGAGTATCTGGGTCCCTGCGATTCTATTATTAAATAGTTATAGATTGCCGGATTTTTAAATAGTTTTTTTATTTTATTTTTTATTTTTGTTGTAACAGAGCGGAAATTTGATGCTGAAATGTTTTCCGAATTCGATAATTTTGTCTTCAAATCTATTATGTTTATGTCATAGTCGGGATAACTTTCCTGGTAATACTGAATTATTTTCCGGCAAAATTCCTTATCTGTATAATATCCGCTGATTTTTAAGTAGTCTTCTTCGTTTTTCGCTCTTTCGAGAAAGTATCTGTAATAACAGAATTCGAAAGGGGACAGGTTAATAATCCGATTGTCAATTTTAAGTTCGCTTCTTTTTGTGTTTAAAGTTACAGAGGGAAGCAGGGATACATTAATTCTTTTTAAATTTATGTTTTCTTTTACAAGTCTGATAATTTTTGGCAGTGCCGAGCCCAAATTGACTTTTGTAATTGGTTTTTTGCCAGTTTCGGGTTCATTGCTTCTTATTAATTCCATTTTAAAATCACCCGATTCGGCAATGAGTATCCAGCATGCCTGCATGCTCGGTGTGCCGGATGCAATTGCAGCGGTTATGTTTTGATTTGGTGAAGTAAAATTTGTTTTCAGGAAACTCAGCAATAACGGATATATTTCATTATGATCTGTCACATCTTTAATGTCTATATAATGTCTTTTTACTTTTCTGGCATATTTTCTTCTGATGATTTCTTTTTGAAGGTATTGGGAAATGCTGTCGTAATTAATATCCCTTCTGTAGGTTGAAGTCCATAATAAACGGACTTCGTCGAATTTTCTGTGTTTTAAAACGGTTAGTATTGCACCGTCTTTGTTTTGATTTAATTTACCTGCATCGTTTGTACCGACGAAGGTTACAAGTATGCTGTATTTCTTTTTCATTTTGCAAACCCTTTGTTTTATTAAATATAGGGAATATTTTTTTTAATTACATTACTAAAGTTAAGACTAAAGTCAATATAGAATTATCATTTTTCAGTTTTAAATGTTCAGTGTTGAGATCCTGAACCAAGTTCAGGATGACAAGGGGGAAAGAAATTAAAAATTAAAAATTAAAAATTAATAATAGAAATATTTAACGCAGAGACGCAAGGACGCAAGGACAAATAGCAAATAATAAAGAGTAAAAAGTAAATATAAAAAAATAACACGGAGGAACGGAGAAGAAATAATTATAAATGATAAATTGTAAATGATAAATTGCAAAAGGTTATGAGTAATGAGTTATGGTTCAGTTGTCAGCTATCAGGTGTCAATATTCAGTGTTGAGATCCTGAAACAAGTTCAGGATGACAGGCGGGAAAACAATTGTAAATTATAAATGTTAAATGTTAAATTATTTTTTCAAATGTTAAATTATAAATGTTTTTTTAAAATGTTAAATTATAAATGTTAAATTATTTTTTCAAATGTTAAATTATAAATAAAATATTTAACGCAGAGAGAATTAAAAAGTTATGAGTAATGAGTAAAGAGTAATGAGTATTTTGAATACAGATTTGACTGATTAGAACTGAATTACATAGAGAAAAGTAATGATTTTTATTTTAACACAGAGAGACGGAAACACGGAGAAAAAGAACACGGAGAATAAAATAAGAAATATTTAACGCAGGGACGCAAGGACGCAGAGCAAATAGCAAATAATAAAGAGTAAAAAGTAAATATAAAAAAATAGCACGGAGGCGCAAAGGTATCAGTGGGGGGTGTAGTATAAACCTGCTTCGGGACCGAGCGGGATTCCGAGAAGTATCCATGCTATCATCAGCAGTGTCCAGACGATAAAGAAAGTTATGGAATAAGGAAGCATTACCGCCATTATCGTGCCAATGCCCGCCTTGCTGTCGTATTTATGAAAGTAAACTATTATTAATGCGAAAAAACTCATCATCGGAGATATGACGTTCGTTACGCTGTCGCCTATCCTGAAAACTGCCTGTGAGAGTTCGGGCGAGTAGCCGAGCAGCATGAACATCGGAATAAATACGGGTCCGAGTATCGCCCATTTTGCCGATGCACTGCCCATGAACATATTTATAAAGCCGGACAGAAGTACAAACATTATTACAAGCGGTATTAATCCTAAATTAGTGCTCTGCAGAAATGCCGCTCCCTTTACCGCAATCAGCAGTCCTAAATGACTCCACTTGAACCATGCGACGAACTGAGCCGCAAAAAATACAAGTACTAAAAACGAAATCATACTCTTGAAGCTGTTGTTCATTCCGTTTATGATGTCGCTGTGTTTTTTGAATGTTCCGCTCTTGTAACCAAAGACAATTCCACAGGCGGCGGCGGTTATGAACAGAACAGATATAAATCCCTTGAGCACGGGTGAGTGAAGTACCGTGTTGTCGCTGCCCCGCAGTATTCCGTTGCCGGGAATTAAACCTGCGGCGATTAATACCGCGAAAAATAACAGCGTGACTCCCGTCCATTTCAAACCTTTCTTTTCTTCTGCAGATAAGGTGCTGATTTCTTCCTTTTCGACATGACCTGTGTATTTACCCAGACGGGGCTCGATTACCGCCCTTGTCAGCCAGGTTCCCGTCGCCGCTATGATGAATGTGGATACTGCCATAAAATAATAATTTGCCGTCGGCATTACGTAATATTCCGGGTCAATTATACGTGCGGCTTCCGTCGATAAGCCGGCGAGTAACGGGTCGATTGTTCCGATTAATAAGTTAGCACTGAATCCGCCGCTTACTCCGGCAAATGCAGCCGCCATTCCCGCTATCGGATGACGGCCTAAAGAATGAAAAATAATTCCCGCAAGCGGAATTATTAAAATGTATCCTAAGTCGGATGCAGTGTTGGATAGAATTCCCGTAAGAACTATCATAAATGTTACGGTATTTTTCGGAGCTTTGATTAGCAGTAATTTTATCGCTGCTTTTATCAGTCCGCTGCTTTCTGCAATTCCTATTCCAAGCATCGCAACCATTACGATTCCCAACGGCGCAAAACCCGTGTAGTTGTCAACCATGTCGAGTAATATACGGTGAAGCCCTTCCCTCGAAATCAGGTTTACTATTTTTATCGATTCTCCCGTAGCGGGATTCGTGCCTTCCCATTGCAGATAGTAACCGATAAACGAAATAAGCAAAGTTATAAGTGCGAAAATTCCGAATAAAGCCGCAGGATGAGGTAGTTTATTGCCTATTTTTTCGACTGTTGTCAGGAGTCTGAGTTCGGAGATTTTTGAATTATTATTTTTATTATTTTTCGTCATTATTAACTGTCAGTTTTATCAGCAGTAAAAATATTTTTGATTTTTTTTGTTGTTTACCGGTTCGGGATTATGCCCC
>VGWA01000169.1 GCA_016873795.1 Ignavibacteria bacterium | reverse complement strand
TATACCGATTATAACGGCAGTACAAATAATGAAAAAATTGTTATCACCGATAAATAAAAAATTATAAATAATATATTTCCTCAAAATATTGATAATTTAAGTATATATATGTTTGTGTGTAAAAAAATAGACTTTAAATGTTGTAAAAAGTGGACTTTTTTAACAAAAAATATATAAAAAAAAAGCTTTATTTTGAATTTTTTGTTCTATATATTTGTACCACTAAAAACTATTTTATTAACTAAATAAAAAATTACAATGAAAAAATTAAAAATCTTGTTGGTAGTTTTCTTGTTCGCCGCGATGTTGGTCGGTGCTGCTGAAGCAAAAAATTTCCCCGGAGATAGAGCAGGATGGAAATCAGATTATCTCTATAAAAGATTGGATTTGACTCTTGACCAGTATTCACTTGTATATCAGGCTTTCTTGAAATATGAATTTAAAGTTGATGATTTGAAAACTAAATTTGCTGCCGATAAAGTCGGATTGCAGTCTGCTATGGATAAAGAAAAAGAAGCACTGTTCGCAGAACTGGGAAAAGTCTTTAAAGCTGATCAAAAAACTAAATTTGACCCCCTTAAAGATAAAGTAATGAAATACAGACCGAAAAAGAGAGTTGTGAAACAAGTAGAAGGAACTGAAACAGAAAAGAAAGAGGAAAAGAAAGATGTGAAAAAAGATGAAAAGAAAGATGTGAAAAAGGATGAGAAAAAAGATGTGAAGAAAGATGAAAAGAAAGATGTGAAAAAAGAAGAAAAGAAAAATTGATTAATTGATTAATTTCAATAATAAAAAGGCAATCGAAAGATTGCCTTTTTTATTTTATATTTATAGAATAATTTTCAGTAAAAATAAATGATATGAATAGAATCATAAAATTGTTTAATATTAAATATCCGGTAATACAAGCGGGAATGGTCTGGTGCAGCGGCTGGAAACTTGCTTCCGCAGTCGCTGAAGCAGGCGGACTCGGATTGATTGGTTCAGGCTCGATGTATCCGGAAATTCTCGACGAACATATAAAAAAAATCAAAGATTCTACGGATAAACCATTCGGCGTCAATCTTCCGTTAATTTATCCCTATGCAGACGAACACATAAAAGTGATACTGAAAAACAATGTAAAAATTGTCTTTACTTCGGCTGGAAATCCGGCAAAATATACATCCACATTAAAACAAAACGGAATAACAGTCGCACATGTCATCTCAAACGTAAAATTTGCAAAAAAGGCGGAAGATGCAGGCGTTGATGTTGTCGTAGCCGAAGGTTTCGAGGCAGGCGGACATAACGGTATTGAAGAAACTACTACAATGGTATTGATTCCGTTAATAAGAAAAAATGTAAATATACCTCTGATTGCCGCTGGCGGTATTAATGACGGTAAATCAATGCTCGCCGCTTTTTGCCTCGGTGCAGAAGGAGTGCAGATAGGAAGCAGATTCGTCGCTTCGCTTGAATCGTCTGCTCATCGGAATTTTAAACAAAAAGTTATTGACTCCGGTGACGGTGATACTATGCTTATGATGAAAAAACTTATGCCGGTCAGATTGCTGAAAAATAAATTTTATTATGACGTATTAGACGCTGAAAATAAATGCGCCGATGCGGAAAAACTTAAAGAACTTTTAGGGAAGGGAAGAGCAAGAAAAGGTATGTACGAGGGTAACCTCGATGAAGGAGAACTCGAAATAGGTCAGGTTTCTGCCCTGATTAAAGAAATTAAAAGTGCCGGGGAAATTGTAGAAGATATTATAAATGAATTTCTCGTTGTCAGAAAAAAAATATCTGAACTTGATTTTACCGGTTAACCTCAGTCTACATACTCTCCGGTGCCGATATGCCTAAAGCATCAAATCCGTTCTTCAGTACCTGCTTGACTGCAAAACAAAGTAATAGCCTCGATACCGATAAATTTATTTCTTCGTTGTTTAATACTCTGTGATTATGATAAAAAATATGATATTTTTCGGCAACTTGATTTAAATAAGATATCAGAATATGCGGTTCGTATTCATTTGCAGCGTTTAATATCACTTCTGGAAAATCGGAAATAATTCTTATTAAATCGATTTCTTCTTTCGTCTTCAGATGTTCATCGGGTTTTATATTTTCGGGATTCAGGAATTTTTCATACTCTGTTTTGAAATTATCTTTTGCGTTTCTTATTATACTGCATATTCTGGCGTGCGCATATTGCAAATAATATACGGGATTTTTTTCCGAATGTTCCTTGGCAAGGTCTATGTCGAATACAAGATGTGCAGGGGCACTCCTCATAATAAAGAAGAATTGCGTTGCGTCTGCTCCGATTTCATCTATTAAATCGTCTAAAAGATATGTTTTTCCGCTTCTGCCGCTCATTTTTGTCGTATGCTTTACTTCTTCATTCATTCCGTTGCTTTCTTTCTTAACTTTGAATGTTACCATCTGATGAATAATCACTCTGATGTTTTTTATATCATAACCCAATGCCGCTGCTCCGTGTAATACGTCTTTGTATGTATCTAAATGATCTGAACCGAAAATATCTACTATTAAATCGTATCCTTTTTTTATCTTTTCAATATGATAGGCTATATCAGGCAGCCTGTAAGTGGGCTCTCCGCTCGACTTAACGATTACTTTATCTCTTTCCCCGGATTCGTCAATCTTAAGCCATACTGCGTCATCACTGATATATGATAAGTTTCTTTTCTTAAATTCTTTTAATACATTTTCAATATTTCCGTTTTTGTATAAGTCGCTTTCGTTGAAAAAAACATCATGTCTTATTCCGAGTTTCTCAAGTGTGTTTTTTATTGATTTAAAGTTGTAATTCTCTGCCTCTGATTTAAAATAGCTTTCGTTGTAATTGTTTCTGTATTTTTCTTTTTCTTTTTCATATATTATTTTTGCAATTTCAGTAATATAATTTCCGTGATACCCGTTTTCGGGAAAAGGAAAACCGGGTTCCATTATCTGCATGTACCTCGCATATACCGATTCTGCAAGTACTTTCATTTGATTGCCTGCATCATTGTAATAGTATTCGCGGATTACTTTGTAACCTGACCATTCCAGAAGATTGCTTATCGATTTTCCCAAACATATATGCCTTCCGTGTCCTGCATGCAAAGGTTTGGTCGGATTGGCGCTTACCCACTCTACATTTGCCCTTTTTCCCTTGTTGATTTCCGATAAGCCGTATTTTTCCTTTTTCTTTAATATTTCATTTAGTACCCAAAAATAATATGAATCACTGATGTAAAAGTTTATAAATCCATGTCCTGCAATTTCTATTTTGTCTATTAATTTAATGTCATAATTCAAATTTTCTATTATCTTTTCTGCAGCTTCCCGGGGTTTTAATCCTGCTCGATTTGCAATCATTAATGCTGCGTTCGTCGTGTAATCACCGAATTTCGGATTTTTCGGCTTTTCAATCGTAATCTCATCAACCTTAAAATTACATTTCTGAAGCGATTCTGATAATCGATGTCTTATGTATTCTCTCATCTTACGGCTCCTATATCCATTTGTTTTGTTTATACCAGTTTATTGTATTCCTGAATGACTGTTCGAGTGTATAATTTTCCCTGAATCCGAGTATCCGCTTCGCTTTCGCATTTGAACAAGTCCAGTATCTTTGTGTCAAATCTTTGCACTTTTCGATGTTCAGGGTTGGTGCATTTTTTGAAAAAAGTGAAAAAAACTGATATACTGCACCTGCACTGTAAAGAAAAAAATGTGGAATTCTGAGCTTGATCGACTTCCTGTTCAGTATTTTCGACGTTACATCCGATATCTCATCCCATGAATATTGTCTGTCAGATGATAAAAAAAATATTTCTCCGCTTTCGGTCTCCTTGTGCGATGCTGAAAATATTCCTTCTGTTAAATCTTTTATGTATATTAAACTTAAATATTTTTCACCGAATCCGATTAATGAGTTTATC
>VGWA01000168.1 GCA_016873795.1 Ignavibacteria bacterium | reverse complement strand
CATAGGCAGAGCCATTGGAGAGAATGAAATGTCCGTTTTGGAAGATGCTTCGTTTTTTTCGTCGCTTGAGAGTTTCGGAATGGTGTTTAGCATTTCCCATGCAGTATGAGCTACAATCAGTCCCCCCGCGATTTTCAGGACACCGATGTTAAGACCGAATAAATTCAGTATAAAATTTCCCGCTACAAGAAAAACAGTAAGTATAAAAAATACGTTTACTGCAGTTTTTATTGCGGTTTTCTTTCTTGCTTGTTTTGTGTCGGAGGAAGTAAGCGAGCAGAAAACAGGAATAGCACCAATCGGATTGACTACGGGAAAAAGTGCCAGAAAGGTTGCACCGATTGTTAATAATATTTCATTCAGCATAAAATAAAAAATTTTATTCAATTTATGTAAATAAACGGTAAAATACAATTAAATATGAAATCGAAAGAAATTGTCCGTATCGTAAAACAAAATTTGTTTATAACGGTAATATGTATTTTATTATTGATATTATATCTTTTTTATTTTACTTTTATTTAAATAAAAATATGGTTATGAAAAAGTTATTTATTATTTTTTCACTTTTCTTTTTATTAATCAATTCGCGTCTTTATTCCCAGTGGCTGCAGGTGTATGCGCACAACCCGTCGCAGACCTGCATGGTTATTAAATTCTTCGATGTTAATACGGGATACAATTCGGGTGTGCTGTATAACGGTTCGAATAATAATATTTATAAGACGACGAACGGAGGTCTGAACTGGATAATACAAAATTCGGGATATACAGCACAGAGATTTATGGCTATTCATATTGTACATCCGGATACGGTTTATATCTGCGGAAATTACGGAAAGGTTCTGAGAACTTATAACGGAGGACAGAACTGGAATTTGATTTATGCGGATACAACAAGACAATTCTGGGATATGCAGTTCGTGAATTCGAATACGGGATATATAACAGGAAGTTACGGCCATTTTATGAAAACGACAAATAAAGGTGATAACTGGACAGTGTTAAGTACAGGTGTGCAGAATGCAATGCAGGGTATGTGTTTCCTGAATGAAAATACCGGGTTTATTTCAGGTGCTCCGCTGATATTAAAAACGACTGACGGAGGGAATACGTGGCAGGATTTAAATGCTCCGTATGTTAGTTCGCTCGAAACATTCACCGATGTTAAATTTTTTAATGAAAGCACGGGATTGTATTCCACTAATGCGGGCAGGATTGTGAGGACAAGCGACGGAGGAAGTAACTGGACACAGATATATTATACTCCGGGTACTGCTGTATGGCGTTTATCGTTTATTGATAGTAATAAGGGATACGGCTGTACATCGGACGGGAAAATTGTAAATACGACGAACGGAGGAATACTCTGGGGATTTCAGTTTACTCCGGTGCCGGTGACGGAGAATATCTATAATGTTGATTTTCCGTCATTGCTGACAGGATATGCATGTACTTGGTCGGGAAAAATTCTGAAAACTACGAACGGTGGATTGTCTTATATTTCACAAAGCGGTACCGGTATTCCGGATGTTTTCGCACTGAAACAGAATTATCCGAACCCGTTCAACTCAATGACAAATGTTGAATGGCAAATGTTATATGCAGAGCATGCAAAAATCATAGTATATGATGTGATGGGAAAGGAAGTGGCTGTGCTTGTCGATGAGAAGTTGAGTGCGGGGAGTTACAGTGTTAGTTTTAATGGGGGTAATTTGACGAGCGGAGTTTATTTTTATAAAATGACAGCGGGGAATTATACGGAAACCAAGAAGATGATAATCATTCGTTAGTCGTTAATGTCCCTGTAACCCCGTAGGGGCGTCATCTTTGTAGAAAATCTGATTAGGTTTTATTAAAACTGAAACAGGTACTGCATTTTTAGGAAAAACTGCCTGTCGGACAACGTGTACCTATAATTATTCTGCTGGGGATTCTGAATATCTTCGTACTGGTTTGTAAATCCCGCATAAAAAATCGTGAATGGATTGGGCTGGTATGTAACAAGCGGATTAATATAAAAACTGCTCGAAAAAGAGTTGTATTCTGCAATAAATCTAAGGGAAATATCTTTAAAAATTTGTATGTTGGTTGTGTTTCTTAATATATATCCTGCGAAAAGTTTTTCCGTCCCTTCCGGATTCGAAAGCTCGAAATAATTATGGTCGAAACTCGTAACAATTCTGTCTATTGGTTTTATATTGACCCAAACTTCCGACTGAACTCCGTTTCCTACACCGATACTATTAAATCGTATTATATACTTTCCCGCCGAAACGTAAAATCCGCCCGTAAGCCAGTTGAATGTGTTTGCATTGACATTCAGGGATACCCTTCTTGCGTTCTGATTATAAACGCCTCCGAAGTCCTCGTTATTCCAGAAAAGAAAATTAATGTTTGTCTGGATTTGGTTCTTCAGCATAAACCATATACCCGCCATAGCCCATTGCTCTTTTAACCTTCCGTTGTAATCCAGTTTTATGCCTCCCTGCACGGACGGCTGTATCCTTTTGAGAAAATCTTTGTCTATGTAAATAACATAACCCTGCCAGGTCAGGAACTGATGATAATCGTTTGTACTCATAAATCCGTTATCCAGTCGTGCTTCGGGCGATGCATTGGCATAAGTTACGTCGAAGTTATAATGCTCGGCGCTTCTTGAAAAGTTAAAATACATACCTGTTCCGTCATATGACTCGCCGTCGAATTTGCCTGTGTGATTTTTATCGCCGAAGACCAATTCACTCTCGTAGTTGGGGTCATCAATCTCTTTCGTGAAAGATTTGAAAATCTGTAATCTGAAATTGTAACTTTCAAGGAATCTGTAACTGCCGTCCAGTGAAAATACTCTGTTATATCCCTCGGGATTCCAGAATTTAGTGCCTTCTTTATTTACCTCGCGGTCTGTTATTGTAAGTCCGATGTAAGAATCTTCCGTAAATACGGAGCGTTTGTATCTCAGTATGTTGGATAGCGACCTTCTGTCGGTCAGAAGATAATCGCTTGATTCGGAAAACGGGATTATGAATGGTGTCTTTTTATCATAGGCGCTTATAAAACCTATTTCGTTTTTATCTACTTTACCCGTAAGTTTCAGTGCAAGCAGCGGATTGTTTACCGTTCTTGTATAAACTGTAGTAAATAGATTACTGAATATACTCGAACCCTCGTTGAAAAATGGTCTTTTTTCAGGATAGAAAATTGCATAAGGAGAATTGACGTTTATAATGCCCGGGTCTGCTTCTACCTGCGAAAAATCGGGGTTGTATGCGAATTCCGACGTAAGTGTGGAAGTTAATCCGTATTTTATATTAAAGCCGAAGTTCCCTTTGATTTTTTCGTTGATGAAATCCGAATTTGCATTTGAATAATCGGAAATCTGTCCGGACTGTGTGCCTGCTAAATAAGGTATAATCTCGAGATTTTTTCCGCCCTTTATGTTCTGAATTCCTGTCAGCTCTCCGTATTTGGAAAACAGCGTCGCAATGTTTCTGTCAAAAGGAACAAAACTGTACTGATACCTGTTATCCCTCGGCCTGTTCCGCCAGAAATGAAAATGCCAGTCCTGGACGTTTTTATTGGGGAATTTTATGCTCTTAAATGGTATTGCAATCTCCACAGTCCATTTATCCGAATTGATTTTTGCATCGGAATACCAGATTAAATCGAAATTCATATCTTCGTTTCCGGGAGATGTCCACATTCCGTCGCCCTGTATCCCGTAGGGATTGACAAATAATTCATAAGCGTTCTTGCTCTCCGCATATGTGTCAATCATTATTCCTACGTAATCATTAGCCCAGATATCGTCTCTTTTGCAAAGTGTTTTTCTGAGAGTCTTGATATCATTTTCGTAAATGATAAATCCGATGTAAATATTTTTGTCGTCATAGAATATCAGTACATCCGTCTGCACTGCAGGTTTAACTCTGTCACCG
>VGWA01000167.1 GCA_016873795.1 Ignavibacteria bacterium | reverse complement strand
ATAAACAATTATAAATTATAAATTGTAAATTATAAATTAACAATAGAAATATTCAACGCAAAGACGAAGAGGCAAATAGCAAATAATAAATAGGAAATAGTAAATAGTAAATAGTAAATATAAATTAAACACGGAGACACAGAGACACGGAGAAAATACGAACACAGAGATGTTCACGGCGGACAAAGAACAGACAACAAATAATAAATAGGAAAAAGTGATGTGTTATAAGTAAAGAGAATTAATGATGTCCAATACAGAGTTTGTTTCAGAATCATTACTGTCATCCCGAACTTGTTTCGGGATCTCAAATAGAGAATTAATGATGTTCAATACAGAGTTTGTTTCAGAATCATTACTGTCATCCCGAACTTGTTTCGGGATCTCAAATAGAGAATTAATGATGTCCAATACAGAGTTTGTTTCAGAATCATTACTGTCATCCCGAACTTGTTTCGGGATCTCAAATTTTGTTTACTTTTTCCAAAACAAGATTATATTGAGACTTAAAAACATAAAAAAAGTCCTGTTAAAAATGTCTGTAACGGTTTTTAATACATCAGACTATCATATTAAATAAAGGAAATATATGTTCAACGAATTATTAAGAGATATATCACAGACATTTAACAGCACAGTATTTATTAAAATTCTTCTGACTGCTGTTGTCGGAATGACCGGATTTATTATAAAAATGAGTCTGAGAATGATTAAAGACATCAGATATATGAAAATTTATCAGCAGGCAATAGATTACGCACTCGAGAAATGTTTCGGCAACGGATATGCAAATTACAGAAACGAAAAACTTAATAATCTGATGGAAAGAGAGAAATTCATTAAATGACAAACAAAATTTTTAACTTTCTTAAAGACGACCTTAATAATCTTTCTTTAGTCAGACTATGCTGTGTTATACTTGTATTCTCGGGACTCATAATGGCTTTCGGAATATTTATCTGTGTTTTGACCGGCGGACTGAATGCGGACATTATAAGAGAATTCACGATATTGATACTCGGAATAACCGGACTCGGAATCGGTGGAAAAACGCTCCAGAAATTCGCAGAAAATAAAAATGAAAAAAACGGAAATTAACAAAAAATATCTTTTCGACGGTGTTTCGGGATTTGAATATATAAACAAGTCCTATAATCCCGATAATTTCAAAAAAAGTTTAAATTACATTGACGAAATTATCATACATTGCACTGCAAACGACAATGAAAAATGGAATAACCCGATATTCCTCATAGAATACGACACTCATTCGAATCATATTTCGAAAAACGGATGTCCGTTTGCTACTTACCATTATTACATAAACAAACCGGGAGAAATTTTCCATTTAATAGATTTAAAATACTTCTGCTGGCACTGCAAAGCACATAACAGAAATTCGATAGCCGTATGCATTCACCACGGCGGAATTATACCTAATGTTACCGAACAACAGATGAATTCTTTGATATTTCTGATTAAATATCTGTTTGAAATCATGAAATGGGAAAAGTCCGAACCGGAATATAGAAACAGGATAAGGTTTCACAGAGATTACGCAAATAAATTCTGTCCGGGTTTTTTAGACTATGAAGAAGTAATCGAAAAACTGCTTGAAAATAGTTAAATAACTACTATTTATATATAGCGGTTAGATTATTATATATTAAGTATTTTATAGTAATTATGAAGTTAAAATTATTATTAATATCGTTCATTATAATCAGCGTAATAGTTAATATTTACCTGTTAACTAAAAAATCCGATGTACAGTATTTATACAGAACCGATACGTCCATTGTTACCCGATACACGGAAAAAGTAAAACGAGATACAGTTATCAGATGGTATGAAAAGCCGTTTTTCAGAATATCCGAGCCCGAAAACATTTTAGTCCAGAAAGCCGATTCTTCTGAGGTCGAAAAATACAACTCCGTAGATTTAATTCTGCAAATCGAAAAAAAGAAAGACAAACTGAACATATATACATTAAACCGGAGTCAGAGAACTTTCAAAGAATTCAAATACGAGGGTATTCACGGAGATTTCACTGCAACATCGTCAGAAAATAATATAGTTATAAAATCAAAAAATTTCGGGTGGTACCTGAGCGGGTTCGTCAGTCTTGAAAATAATTTAAATGAAAACAAGAAATTCATTAACTACGAGCCAAAATATAAAGCAGGAATTTCGGGAAGCATCGAATTCGGCAAATTAAACGCCGAGGCAGGATTATTTTATTCTTTCTTTTA
This sequence comes from Ignavibacteria bacterium, assembly GCA_016873795.1. GTDB lineage: Bacteria > Bacteroidota > Ignavibacteria > Tepidaquicellales > Tepidaquicellaceae > VGWA01. The sequence goes on along the minus strand of VGWA01000167.1, from coordinate 1,692 downwards.
CAATAAGGCAGGTATCGAAGCAAGAATTCGTATTAACATCGAATAATAACTTGCATATTCTAAAATTATATTTTAATTTTCATTTGTACATATTAAGAGATACGATTAAAAGATATGTGCAGGTATATGAATATAATGTGCTAAGGTATAAATTCAATCATTATTAATCGATAAATTATAAAAGTATGAAAAAGAAAGATTTTTTAAAATTATTTCTCTTTCCGGCTCTATTATTCTGTATATCTGCAACATTATCACAAAGTATTCACGCACAATCCGGGTGGTTTTACCAAAACAGCGGAACAAACTTCGCACTCAACGACGTTTATTTCATAAACGAAAATACCGGTTGGATTGCCGGATATTCAATTGTTTTAAAAACTACTAACGGCGGTTTGAACTGGATTTCACAAACGCTTCCTGAACAAACTAACAACACAGGTATATACTTCTTAAATGAAAACACGGGATTCATCACAGGGGATATCAGCCAGATATACCAGTCGTATTTATACTTATTTAAAACAACGAACGGCGGAATAAACTGGAACACAATAAATTATTACATAACATCCGGCTTTTTCGGAACTGCAAGCTCAAAGGACATTTACGCTGTAAATGATAACACAATATTAAAAACTTACAGAGAAAATGATTCCTATACATCGGCGGGTTCGATTATGAAATCCACAAACGGCGGAACAAATTTTTTTCATACAATTGTCTGCGGTTTTACAATAGGCTTGAGTTTTACGGATTCACAAACCGGATGGACAACAAGTACAAATTTTTCTGCCTCCCCTATCGGCGGAATATTCAAAATCTACAAAACAACGAACACCGGAGACAACTGGAATGAGTTATTCAATGACACACAGACAGGAAATTTACCAATAGAAGGAAGGGCAATACAATTTCTGAACTCTTCGACCGGCTATATACTCGGACAAGGCAGCAATACTATTTTTATTAAAACTACAAACGGCGGAATTAACTGGCTGCTCGATACTCTATATCATAATAAAAACAGAACGATGTATTTTACAGATGTCAACACCGGTTGGATAGCGGGTACTTCATACGGGAGTAACTCGAACATTTCAAAAACGACAAACGGAGGAATCAATTGGGCAGACCAGAACATTCAGGGAACCGAGTCAATAAATAAAATATTTTTCATAAATTCCAACACCGGCTGGGCAGTATGCAGCAATGGAATAATACTGAAAACGACAACAGGAGGAATAACAAACATACAATTCACAAACACTGAAATTCCAAAACACCATTCATTATATCAGAATTATCCGAACCCGTTCAATTCAATTACAAATGTTAAATTTAAAATGTTAAATTCAGGATTCGCGGAAATAAAAGTTTATGATATTACGGGTAAGTTGATAAAAGTTCTGACGAGTAAAAAATACGAAGCGGGAGAACATACTGTCAGGTTCGATGCTGCGGGATTGCCGAGCGGAGTGTATTTTTACAGACTTACAGCTGGGGAATATTACGCTGTGAAAAAAATGGTTTTAATAAGGTAAAAAATATTTTTTTCTTTTTTTAAAAATTTTTTTTCTCTCTATTCCAAAAGAGATTCCGAACCAAGTTCGGAATGACAGGGGGAAAAGGGGGCTTCACTAAAGACAGGAATGATAAATTATAAATTGTAAATTATAAATTGTAAATGAT
>VGWA01000166.1 GCA_016873795.1 Ignavibacteria bacterium | reverse complement strand
CCTCTTTAACTTGTCCATCACCGGCTTGTTGTCCGTTATGCTCTTATCCGTCTTGTATGCGTATACATCCTTTGCTTTCTCGAATCCGTAATGCTCGATTAAATCGATGTAATATTTCGGATTGTATGTCATCATTATTACAGGCGGCGTGTCGAAACCGTCGATTAAAAGTCCTACCTCGTCGTTTGTTGATAAATTTATCGGTCCTCTCATTGTGTCCATTCCCTCATTTCTTAAAAATTCCCCGACTGTGTCGAATAATCTGTTCGATACATCCTTGTCGTCTATCGATTCGAAAAATCCGAAAAACCCTGTCTTGTCATTATATTGCTTGTTGTGATTGTGATTTGTTATTCCTGATATCCTTCCGGCAGGTTTTCCGTCCTTGTATGCAAGCCAGAATTCCGCTTTCGCATGCCTGAAAAACGGATTCTTATTCGTGTTTAAATTATTCCGGACATCGAATATCAACGGCGGTACCCAGTTATCGTCGCCTTTGTATATCTTCCACGGGAATTTTATAAACTTTATCTTTTCTGTTTCGTTTGATACTCGTCTGATTTCTATATCTGACATGATTTTTGTATTTTATATTTTTGATAAAATTTCCTCTGTGTGACCGCTTACTTTTACACCCCTGTATATTTCTTCTATGAAACCCCTTTCGTCTATTATGAATGTGCTCCTGCCTATCCCGGAGTATTTCTTCCCGTACATTGATTTTTCTTTCCGGACTCCGTACTTATTTATTGCCTCCAGTCCGCTGTCCGATAATAATCTGAAAGGCAAATTGTGTTTCTCCTTGAATTTCCTGTGCGATTCCAAACTGTCTTTGCTTATGCCGATTATAACCGAATTTTTCTTTTCGAAAATTTTTATGCTGTCCCTGAAATCGCATGCTTCCTTCGTGCAGCCCGATGTGTTGTCCTTCGGATAAAAATATAATACGATTTTTTTTCCCGCAAAGTCACTCAAAGAATAAACCTTGCCGTCATCTCCGGTAAGTTCGAAATCCGGTGCTTTGTCTCCTTCTCTTAATCCCGCTTTTGTCATTATTTTCCCTTCCTTGTATTATTTTTGAATTTTATGAAGCTTCCTTGTACCGAAATAACTTCCCGTAATGCCGAGTATTATTCCGAAAATAAAAATTATTGCAAAATTGTCGATTCCCAGAAACTCAATTTTCATATCCGTAATATCGTACCTGCCTGTGAAATTAAAGTAAAGTATAAAAAGAATTAAAGTGGTTATTACGGATGCAGCCAATCCCATTATTATCCCCTGGATTATATATTGAGTTTTTATATTAGTTGTTGTTGCACCGTGAAGATAAAGTATCTTTATGTTTTCCTCACTGTTCTTGATGTTGATTCTTATCGTGTTGGAAACAATGAAAATACACGAAATCAAAAGTATTATTATGAGTGTTATGTTAAGAAAAATGATTGCGGAAATGTTATTATCTATTACTTCGATGGATTTTTCGGAGTAGACTATGTCCTGAACCTTCGGAATGCCTTTTAACTGTTCGCGTACTTTGGCTAATTTATCTGCTGTCTTGTATTCGTCGAATAAAATAACTTTCAAAGACGGTGGCAGGGGATTCGTTTCGAAAATGTCAAGCAAATCTTTCCCGAATTCATTTTCAAAAATCTTTGCCGCTGAATCTTTAGGTACATAGATTATTGATTTTACTCCTGCAATTGTCTTGACTCTCTCTTTCAAAGAGTTTATTTCAGGCAGCTTTATGTTGTCATCGAGAAATATTTCTATTTCTATTTTGTCTTTGAGATTCTTTATGATTTTATTCGTATTTACCGATATTGTCATATATATCGCTATAAGAATCAATGACAGTGATATTGTTAAAATTGAAGATAATGTTGCTGCCTTTGAAAGTGCAGAGCTTCTGTATGCTTCGATTATCGATGATTTTATATTCACTGTTTGTTAATTAAATTCTTCTCCGCCTGTTTTGTTTAAATTGTAAATTATTATGCTCCCCGCAAAAATACCGGTGACGAACAATATCAATCCGTCTGTATATTTTCCGAAAATTATCTTGCCGGTGCCGAATAAAAACATATATACTAATACTATACCCAGTAACCAGTTAAAAAATAAATAACCGTATCCTTTGTCTGCTTTTATTTCAGGAAATTCTGCTTTGAACTTTTTCCAACCCAATCCTCCGGGATGTACTTTTTTGTAAAATTCATCCAGTATTTTTTTATCCGTCGGCTTTGTTATGAATACCGTAATTAACCATGCAGCAGTTGTAACGGGCACGATAATGAATAAAGTATCTGGAAATTGTATTCCGAAATCCCCGAAAAATAAAATTGAATATACAATGAACGGAGTTATAGTTGCTGTAATCTCGCTTATCGCATTAATCCTCCACCAAAACCATCTCAGAATTAATACAAGCCCTAATCCTGCACCGCATTCGATGACAAAACTCCAGACCCCTGAAATACTTTGCATTTGTGTGGTTACAATTACGGAAAAAATCATGAATACAACGGTTATTATTCTGGATACAAAAACATAATGTTTCTCGCTTGATTTTCTAATAAGAAACCTTTTATAGAAATCATTTATGAAATAAGAAGTGCCCCAGTTTAAATGTGTGGCAATCGTTGACATATATGCGGCAAAAAAAGCCGCAAGCAGTAATCCTTTTAATCCTGACGGAAGGAAATCGTTCATTGCTCTGACATATCCTGTACCTTTTTCGGCACTTGTTAACTCCGGATAAAGTACTATTGCACATAATCCAACTATTATCCAGGGCCACGGACGAATACAGTAATGTGCTATCTGAAAAAATAAAGTCGCAAATAATGAATTTTTTTCGTCCTTTGCACTCATCATCCTCTGTGCTACGTAACCGCCGCCCCCTGGTTCTGCTCCGGGATACCAGGACGCCCACCACTGTATTCCTATGAATGCAAGAAAAGACGACACCGAAATAGCGAAAAATCCGGATACGTTTTGTACTGCATTTGTATCGCTGATATGGGCTTCTATGGAAGGAAAAAATTGTAATGCCCAGTCCGGTAATTTTTCCTGTAATCCTGTCATTCCGCCAATCTGTGGTTGATTTATTACTATTATTGCAAGTATAATACACCCCGCCATTGCAAGTATGAACTGAAATGCATCGGTCACTGCTACACCCCATAAACCCGATAAAGCGGAATATATCGAAGTAATTATCAGGGCTGCTGAAATGTATAAAATAACATTTTGTTCGTTTATGAATTCAGGAAACATTCCGAGTAAAATTTTCATCATAGCAAGATTTACCCAGCCCATAATCACTATATTTATAAATACTCCGAGATATATACTTCTAAATCCTCTCAGAAAAGCTGCGGATTTCCCTGAATATCTCTTTTCTATAAACTCAACATCCGTGAGTATGTTTGCTCTTCTCCATAACCTTGAGAAAAAAAATACGGTTAACATTCCGCCTATTAACATATTCCACCATAACCAGTTTCCTGCAATACCGTTTTTTCCTACTAATTCTGTAACCGCTAAAGGTGTGTCCGCTGCAAATGTCGTCGCTACCATTGACAACCCCGCTAACCACCATGAAAGTTTTCTTCCTGTTAAAAAAAAGTTTTCCGTATTACCGCTTGCTCTCTTATTATAAAGTATACCGATAATAAGTGAAAAAATAAAATAGAAAACTATAATTAACCAGTCGAAAATTTGCATTAGTCGATTTTTTTAAAAATAAACAAATTTAATTAAATAATATATTTAAAACATATTTCTGAATATTGTGTCTGCTTCCTGTCATCAGAAATATCTTTCGGTCTCTTGATTTAAAATCTCTTTCTTCTTTCTTTTCTCGAAATCAGATTTCTTTAAAATCCGTAATTTGTTTTAATACTTGATTTTATAATTTATTGTGTTTAATTTTCACTGTGTATGAGAATTTTTTCGTTCGATGAATAGGGTTGGATTTCAGGTTA
>VGWA01000165.1 GCA_016873795.1 Ignavibacteria bacterium | reverse complement strand
TTGAGAAAATAATGTCATGTTTACCATAATATATATATTTATTTTGTAAAATATAAAAATATGGTTTTTAATCTAATTTTTCAGGAATTTTTTTATAATCTTTAGTAAGTTATTTTGGACAGATGTGTTCATTTCTGAAAATTTATGATTTAATTTTACATAGCATTAAAATTTTTATATAACAATTTTCGAGAAAAAAATTATGAAAGATTTAAAAGGAACACAAACAGAGAAAAATTTACTTGCTGCATTTGCAGGAGAGTCACAGGCTCGCAACAAATATACTTATTATGCGGAAATTGCGAGAAAAGAAGGTTACGAACAAATTGCTTCATTTTTCGAAGAAACGGCAATTAACGAAAAGGAGCACGCAAAAATTTATGCCAAAATGCTTGGTTTAATATGTACAACCGAAGAAAATCTTGAAAAAGCGGCAGGGGGAGAAAATTATGAGTGGACAGATATGTATCCTAAGTTTGCTGAGATAGCCGCGGAAGAAGGATTTGGAAATATTGCTGCAATTTTCAGAAGAGTCGGAGATATTGAAAAGAGACACGAGAAAAGATACAAGGAATTACTGGAAAATCTGAGAGAGAAAAAGATATTTAAACGGAGCGAAGATACAGTATGGATTTGCAGGAACTGCGGACACGTTCACAAAGGCAGTGAGCCTCCAAAATCATGCCCAACCTGTTTGTATCCGCAGGCGTATTTTGAAATGTACGTAAAGAACTATTAGAAACTGTATTTATTTTATCAGCATTAACTTTTTACTGTCAGAGAAAAGCTTTATCCTGCCGGTTGGCTCAAAAACTTCCATCCTTAAATAATAAACTCCACTTGGAAATTCGGAAGCATTCCATCTAACCCCGTATGTTCCGGGTGCAAGTTTTTCGTTTACGATAGTTGTCACTTCCTTTCCTAGAATGTCATACACGGTTATTTTTGCTGTTCTTGCATTTGACATTTGAAATTTGACATTTGTCATTGCATTAAACGGATTGGGATAATTTTGATATAACATTATAACAGAAGGTATTTTAGTAGAAACAACCTTAAATCCTGTCAGCCATTGATTAAATAAAACCTGCAGCGAATCGATAGGGTCTTTATTTGTCGGAGTGTTATTGACATTTAAATTCAGGTAATACGTTCCGAGTGTATCCCAGGGTTTAGCGACACGGATAAAAGCCGATATGCTCGATTTATTATACTGTGTGCATCTCGTATCTGCACCGATTATTTTTGCTCCCTGAAGTGCCGCCATAAGTTTTTCTGCAAGTGTTCCGGGTGTATTTAAAAATCTCGCTTCCATCGAGTCCAGGACTTTTTGTCCGAGTAAAATATTTCCCTGAATCGAATAGGTTTTACCGGTAATGTGATTTTTGTAATTCTGGCAGTTACTTCCCGTATATGCAGCACTTCTTCCGTTGTTGAATAAATCAACTATACCGTATTGTCTTATTAAAGGATTATTTTGAGCATCGTGGTTAATCAGGGAATCGATTATTTGCTGCGGGGAATAGTGCTGATTCATTAAGTTACGGGCATAATTCTGATTTGTTGAATTATAATATGCCTGCGTGTGAACGACTCCCCATCCCGGGTGAACATCACTTAATATTATGCTCCCCGAAATACAGGACGCTCCGGCACTTCCCACCTCACCGGTTACCGTATCCACGGCACATATTGAAAATGTATCCTGTCCATACAGAGCAATACAGCAAGATAAAGAAATTGTAACCAGAACAATTATAATGATTTTGAACCTCATAGCAGAATAATAATTTGAGTTTGATTTCTTGGGCTTTGCTTATAATAAAAAATCAATACAGGTCAATTTTTTTATCGTTTAATTTCGTGGTTTTTTGAGCGGAATAAAGATTATTGTTTTTCCATTCGTTATCGTGTCCTCTTGTAAACACTATGATTTCCTCATTCTCTGAAAGTGAAGGCTGCATATTATTGAACTCAAGGGAATTTAAAGTGCCTGTCACGAGATACAATTCCGTAAACTCTCCTGATAGACTGCTTCTTTTATAATAATGAATTTCATCCTTTTCATCTCTGTATTCAAGTCCCACATAATATTTAAGACCGTCTTTTGAAAATTGTCCCGGACTTGGGTTGTATCCGTCTGGAATATTTAATATACCCGCAAGTTCATATTTAGTATTATTTATTTTTTCAAACATCAGGATTTGGTTTCCCCCGCCCGGATTGTTGTATACAAAAAGTTGTTTTCCGTCCGGAGTCAGGCTCGGCGCTGCAAGATATCCGCCAAAGTCTCCGGTCAGCCATATTCTTTCCGGTTTAGAAAAGTCATCGTCAATACTTTTGCGGGTTGACGCATATAATATTGAGCTTGATTCCTGAACGAAAAAGTAAATTTTCAGTTCGTCATTTGAAAGGCAACAGGAAATTATGCTGCTGTCTTCAAATCCCAAATTTAATACTCTTTTATTCTTGAATTTTGAATTAATTAAATTTCTTGAAGCGGTTAAGATTCTTTCTTTACCATTTACTGCTTTAGTGTAATAGATTCTTAAACCATCGGGGGAAATCCACGGAAATGCTTCGGCCTCGCCGTACGAATTTAATTCACTAAGTTCTTTTACTTTATCGAATGCGTAAATTTCTTCGACAGGTTGTTGCGCAATTGAATTTAATACGAAAAAGAACGAAAAAAAGAAAATAAGAGTTAAAATTTTTATTTTCATTTTAAAAAGATTAAATTTAAAAATTCAAAGTATAGATTTTTAAAAACAATTACAATTTAATAACTTGTCCCGTGTTCAACTGAAAGTCAGGCGGGAAAAAGATTGAAGTTAAATTTAAAGATAAATTCGTTAACTTTAAAAATATTAATAAATTAAAAAGAAAAAAAATGGTACGAAATTTGTTTTTCATTGTTATTTCAACGGTATTGTTGAATACCGTATATTCTCAGTCTGCAGACGAAATTATTGATAAACACTACGAAGCCATCGGAGGGAAAGAAATCTGGAAGTCAATTAAGACATTAAAAACCACAGGGAATGTATCAATGGGTCCGATGGTTCTAAATTTTACTTCATATCAGGTATCGCCGGATAAGTTCAGGATGGATGTTGATATGCAGGGACAGTCACTTGTTCAACTTTTTGACGGAACAGACGGATGGATGCTCAATCCGTTTAAAGGAGATACAAAATTCGAGAAAGTTGATAAGGAAACAGCGAAAGGTTTAAAAGAGAAAGGAAACATTGCAGGTAAGTTGATGACTTACAAAGAGGACGGTGCTCAGATTACATATCTTGTTAAGGAAACAGTTGACAGTGTTGAAGTTTTCAAAATCAAATATCAGGACAGTGACGGAGATTTCACAGTTTATTTTATAGATACCGAGACGTTTATGATAAACAAGCTGGAAACGGAAAGGACAATCCAGGGAAAAAATATTACAGCAGAGGTAATTTTCGGGGATTTTAAGACCACCGGAAAAGTTATATTACCTTTTGAAATTGTGACAACTACTTCAGCCAATCGTGGAATGGTTCAAAAAGTTACCATTGAAAAGGTTGAATTTGATGTTGAAGTAGATAAGGGACTATTCGAAGTAAAATAGTCCACCCTGACTTTCAGTTTTTTTTTCATTATTATCTCACTCTTTAAAAAATCCAGCCCACAGTTTTAACCCTGACTTTCAGTCGTGGGTATAGATTAATTAAAAGAACTGAAAGTCAAGTCTGATAACCGTATTTTTAGTTTACAGAATAAAAAATCCAGCCCACGGTTTTAACCGTGAGTGTAGATTGACTAAAGGTTATGATAACCGTTTTAACGGTTTATAAGCTTTGTTCCTTCCTGACTTTCATTTTTTTAATTTTTCATACCATCTTGCCTTCCTGACTGAAAGTCAAGCCTGACTTTATTACTTTAGTTAGGACTTTTACTCCAGATTATCTCACTCTTTAAAAAATCCAGCCCACCGTTTACGATGATAAATGTTAAATTGTAAATGTTAACTAAAGTCAGGAATGATAAAT
>VGWA01000164.1 GCA_016873795.1 Ignavibacteria bacterium | reverse complement strand
ATTCCATAATTGCATCATCCGTAGCATAAATATCTTCGGGTTTACCAGACAAAGCTACCCATCTGAACGGACCTTTTCCCTCGCAGAATAGAGTTCTGATATATTCCGGAACGAACCCGGGAATATCGAAGGCATTTTTAAATCCGTTTGCAAGAGCTTCACCGCGCAGGTTATTTCCGTAATCGAAAGTTACCGAGCCCTTTTTCATAAATTCCCACATAGTCTGACAATGTATCACCGCTGTCTTTCTCGCAAGTTCCTGATATTTAGCCGGATCTGTTTTTCTCAATCCGATTGCTTCTTCAAACGACATACCCATCGGAACGTAGCCATTCAACATATCGTGAGCAGATGTCTGATCGGTTAGTACGTCCGGAATAATTCCCCTTTTCAGAATTTCGGGAAGAACTTCACCGGCATTACCTGATAATCCGACAGATATAGCTTTTCCGTCTTCTTTTGCCTTTAAAACAATTTGCAAAGCTTCATCGAGATTTTCTGTCATAACATCACAATATCCGGTTTCAATTCTTTTTTTAATACGGTTTTTATCAACATCTGCCCCGAGAAATGCCGCCCCGTTAAGTGTAGCCGCAAGCGGTTGTGCTCCGCCCATACCACCAAGTCCGCAGGTTAATACGAATTTCCCTTTTAATGAATCTCCAAAATGTTTTTTGGCTGCTGCCGCAAAAGTTTCGTAAGTACCTTGTAAAATTCCCTGTGTACCTATATATATCCAGCTTCCCGCTGTCATTTGTCCATACATTGTTAAACCAAGTGCTTCGAGTCTTCTAAACTCATCCCAATTCGCCCATGCAGGAACAATTTGTGAATTTGACATTACTACTTTCGGAGCAAATTTATGAGTTTTAAAAACTGCTACAGGTTTACCGGACTGCACGAGTAATGTTTCATCTTCTTCAAGAGTTTTTAAAGTTTCGACAATTTTATCAAAACACTCCCAATTTCTTGCAGCTTTCCCGCTTCCGCCGTAAACTATTAATTCCTGCGGCTTTTCCGCTACATCCGGGTCAAGGTTATTCATTAACATTCTCATTGCTGCTTCCGAATTCCAGTTTTTACAACTGATTTTATTTCCCGTTGGTGCTTTTATTTTTCTTATCATTGCTTCTGTAAAATTAAATAATTTTTAACTGCATAAAGATGTAAAATTTAAAATATAGAATGAAGTCAAAATAGTTTATAAAGGTTATGTCGTTTGTTGGGTTCACAAATAAAAAATGTGACAGGATTTATCGAGCAGGGGTTAGAGTTGAAGAGTTATAAGATTTATAAATGTTTATTTACTACGATAAATTATATATAATATTAAGTCTTTTACTTTGCCTAAGAGGAAATGCTAAAATCGTGGATGTACTCACTTTAAAAATTAAAACTATATCTATTGTATATAAAATCAGCTAAGGCGGACATCTTTATCAAAAACATGTTCGTATCAGTGGATTGGCTAAACCGTCTGCTATCAATACAAATTCAAGCAGTTTTTATTTAATCTGCATTTCTTCCAGTAAAAATCCTGCATCACTGAATTTCTCGGTTATGAAGAGTACATAACGAATGTCAACCGAGATTACCCTTTGCAGGTCGAAGTCATACTGCCAGTCGCTAATCATTCCTTCGTAATTTCCATCAAATGCAACACCGATAATTTCACCTTTTGCATTTAAAACAGGACTTCCGCTGTTTCCCCCGGTAATATCACCTCTATGGGTAAAGGCAACCGGAATATCATTAAGTTCGGGATCAATCCATTTGCCATAATCTCTATTTTTAAATAATTGATTTAACTTTTCCGGAACATCAAATGGTTCCTCACCTTTGTTTTTTTCTATTACCCCCTTAAGAGTCGTAAAAGGATAATACAATACTGCGTCTGCTGGTTTATAACCTGTTACAACACCGTATGTAAACCTAATTGTGCCATTAGCATCAGGATATAATCCCGTTCCTTTCCATTCATACAGTGCATCCATATATTGTTTCCTTACAAATGACACATTAGCAGCAAATGAATTATATTCCCTTTCGATTTCTTTTGCCTCCGGATATAAACCGGATGCAAGTTTTATTAACGGATCATTTAGAGATTCCAGCTCTGCGACGGGCTTCTTGTATAAACTTTTTGCATAATCCATATCATTCAACTTTGTATTTCTGTAAGCATCGTCAACAAATTGTTCTATTGATTTAGATTTATTGTTTAAAATATAATCGAGCCCGTTAATTCTCTGGTTATAAGGAAGGTTATCCGCCATTTTTAAAGCTCGCACAAGCAGTGCCTTATCAACCGGTTCAAAATAACCCGAATAAGTGAATTGCAAATTATTTATTGCTGTCTGAATATTCCTTTCTGAAAAGCCGGGTTGTCTTTCATTTTCGGGTTTTTCAAGTTCCCTGCTTATATTGTAAATCTGACCCGCAACATTAAAAAGGCTGCCTGCCAATCCCTGGAAGATACTTATTACATTACTTTTCTCTTTGTTTTTTTCTATTATGTCATACTGTGCTTTTTCGTCCGACAGAATATTGCCGTATTTGCTTTTTCTTTCCGGGTTACTGTTTACCCAGTTCAAAAATTCCTTTTCAAATTCAATTTTTTCCTGCAAAAAATCTGTTTTAATCATTCCTTCAAGCTTTCCCTCATAATTCTTTCTAACATTTGCAAGACCGGTTCTCAGGTTTGCAACCTTTAGTTTCCCCTCAGGATTATTTTTTGTAAGAGTTTCAAATAACTCGTCAATCTCTTTAAAGTTTTTTATACTGAAGGGATAGTTTTTATTCAGATTCCAGTAAACAGAATTAGAGGTTCTATATCGTGTAGTAAATCCGGGATAACCAAGAATAAAAGTAAAATCTCCGTCTTTCAAATCTTCCATAGCTGTTTTCAGCCATACTTCGGGTTTATAGGGGATATTTTCAGGATTATACTCTCTCCCTGTTCCATCCGGGGCACAATAAACCCGAAGGAAAGAAAAGTCACCTGTATGACGCGGCCACATCCAGTTATCTATTTCGCCGCCGAACTTTCCGATTGAAAGAGGCGGTGAATATACTATTCTTACATCATTAAATATTTTATGGCGGAAGAGGATATACTGCCTCCCTTCGTACATTTCGGCAACGGTAGCCGTAATATCTCCTTTAGAATTTGCTTCAGTAATTTCCGCAATTCTTTTGTCCTTAACTCTATCTTTCTCATCAGGATCGGACACTGAATTTATTACTTTCAACATCTCATCTGTTATGTCTTTCATCTCAATAAGAAGTCTTGCACGGTATCCCGGCGCCTGAATTTCTTCCGAGCGGGTTCTTGCAAGAAAACCATTAGTTAAATAGTCGGTTTCGACTTTAGAGGCACGCTGTAGTGCTGTATATGCTACATGGTGATTTGTAAGTATAAGTCCGTCCGGCGAAACAAATGATGCTGTTCCCCCGCCAAGCTGCAAAATTGCTTTGGAAAGTGAGGGTTTATTTGCATCATAAATATCACTGACACGAATCTCCAGACCCTGTTTGTTTAATTCGAGTTGTTCAATTTGATTTAAGAGCCACATTCCTTCCTGAGCGTTGGAAGTAAAAACAACAAGAAAAGAAATCAGTAAACCAAATAAAAGCTTTCTCATAATTTTTCTCCTGTATTTTAAATTTTTATTGGAAATTTTTTATTTATTATACGATAGAAAATCATAAAAGTTACCCGTTTTTAACTTGATTTATATGTTTAGTAAGTGTGATTTAATACCCGTTTATATAAGTAAATAATAATTTATCACTGGTATTTTAGAATTTTATTATTTTAAACTTAAACTTATATTAGTTTAACTAATTTAGAAATTATGAGTAAATTACATTTAATTCTGTTGTATGCTATTTTCGCAATCATATTCCTTCCCGGACAATGCTGTAAAGCACAGATAGATACAAAATTACCTGAGAGTATGCCCCGGAACATAGCAATAAGATTTCAGGAAAATGCAGGAATGCTTTTAGATATAACGAAAATAGAAATACAG
>VGWA01000163.1 GCA_016873795.1 Ignavibacteria bacterium | reverse complement strand
AATTAAATCGTTCATCTTTTTTTAATTAAGTTAGTGAATATAAATTTTTTGATTCAAATAAATCCGATATACCAGACTGCTCAAACACAATCCGTTTAAAGTCCGTATATGATAATTCCCTGTATGAGTTTGTGAGAATCCCGATATATTTCGGATCGTTAATTTTATCGCAATATTTTTTAACGATATACATAAGCATTAAGCATTTTTGAAGTTTGCTTATATCATTATCCGCTGCCTTGTATTTCAATAATTTATTAATGATTGCATAGCAATAAGATTTTTCTTTGTTAGTATAACGTAATAATAATTGAACTACTGAATAAATATATAATCGATCTTTTTCTTTGCTCGATAATATATATATATTATTATTGTATGTGTTCAATTTTCCTTGTTTTGCTGTTCGCTTGTTGTTCACTCTTTCCAATGACTCCGTTATAACTCCTTTATTTTTAAAGTCTTTAAAGTCTTTTTTTGTTGTTCGATTTTTGCCCAATTCATTAATTCTTGTTGTTCGTTTGTTGTTCGATTTTATTTCGCCGGTCTGATAAATGCTATAATTATCAATGGTTACTACAGTAAATTTGTTGTTCGGTCTTAATGAAATTACATTAAGATTTTCTAAAATTCGAAGTTTTCTATATATATAATTCTCATTGACTCCGATTTCTTTTGACAGTTGTTTCCGCCCAGCAACGCATTGACCTCGCCGGATAGTGATTTCCGAATTGTTAAATATAATTTTCTGGTCTTTATGGCTGGCTTTCAATAACAAGTGCAAAAACAAATGTAACAATTTACTATCTTTGTAAATGCTATTATCAATTATTTTTCTATGCAATGCAATATATCCGTTATTCATTGACCGCCTCCGAATTCCTCCGCTTGTCAAATAGCCGGAAATAATTTTCGAGTTGTTTCCTTGACATTTTTTTGAACTGTAATTCGATTTTATTACGATTTTTCGCCTCAATCTCTTTAAGGAATTGGAAATCCCTATCGCTTAAATCATAATCACCTAAACCGAATTTATTAGCATATCGCCGCCGGTCGAGGTCATGTATGAACTGATCGATTTCGGATTGAATGCAATGTAAATTTTCTCTGGTCGATTCTGCTTTCATTTATTTCCCCCTCTGCTTTCTGTGTTTGCATTCACTTTGTTGTTCGAGTTTAAGTATTCCACCGCCGCTGTTTCAATACCTTCCTTTTCTAAAAATTCATCATTGCTTAAAACTTTTTTCTTTCTTACGAATGCTTCTAATTCCGATATATCGAACAGGAGGATTTTCCCGTTTGGTTTGTAATAAGAAATTGATTTTTTTTGAATCCAATATCGTAAAGTTTGAACAGAGACGCCCAGAAACTCCGCTGCCGCTTTAACGCCACAAAACTTAATATGATTTTTTTCCGAATGCATTAAGTTAAGTTTAATTTCTTTTTATTCTGATTTTTTCGATTTTACTTTTTTTATCCCCTGTTATCCAATCATCGAGTTCTGAACGCATAATATATATTCGTTTTCCTCCCGGTTTGAAATGTTGAAATTCTTTATTTTGAATATATCTGTATAGTGTCGAAATTGTAACGCCGAGATATTTTGCCGCTTCACCCATATCGAAAAATTTCTTTTCTGCTGTTTCCATTTTTCAATCCTTTCTTTTATTACAAAATTACTAACAATTTTTATTTATAATTTAATGTGTATGATTTTTCGGTTTTTGTGAAAAAAAAACATTAAAAACCATATCATATTTACAACTTTTTTTCTCAAAAAACCTATTGTGTACACCTGAATTTATTGCATTTTTGAGTTGTATTTGCAGTTTTTTGCACATATTTTAAAAAAATTTTTTATTTTTATACAGATTTTAAAGTAAATTTCATCTCTTATAGTCATTTTTTTATTGTAACTTTCTTTTGAAATAATATATCCATCATTGTCAGGATAGTTAAACAAAGCCAATGTATCCACGAGAAACATTGTCTTCAGCCATATTGATATTTTCTTTATCATAATGTTTTTATTACAAAATTACATACAATTTTTATTTATAATTTATTGTTTATGATTTTTCGGTTTTTGTGAAAAAAAAACATTAAAAACCATATAATATTTACAACTTTTTTTCACAAAAAACCTATTGTTTATACCTAAATTTATTGCATTTTTGAGTTGTATTTGCAGTTTTTAAATACCTTTTACAATTTTTTAAATATTTATTAGTGTTTTTTAAAATTAGAAAGACTGTCCTCATTCTATTTATCAGATTTCCGATAAACAAAATCCTATAATGAAAAAATTTTCCTTGTATCGTATGGTTCTAACTTTTTGCAGATTTCTGCAAAATATTTGTTCTTACACCTTGTTGTTATTTTCACTTTTACTTTCGCTAATGTATCGTGAGATACATTTACTATCCTCGAAAGTTCCTTTTTTGTGTCAATGGGAATTAAGCATTTGCTTGATTTCTGACAAACAAAATTAGGTTTTCTTTTTTGCTGTTCCTTTGTTTATATCTTGAAATGTTCTTGACATGTATTTACTTCGGTAGGTTTCTGCGAGTGTAAAATTTTACTAACAGGAAAAGACAAAAGGAAAAAAAAGACAACTTTTTAACTCTCTTTTTAGGGTACAACCTTAATTCCCATTTAATACATCCGGAATTCTATTTAAAGCCTGTTTATACTTATCGCTTTATTTGTAATTACTTAACAATTCAGGGAGGCTGCCCATTGCTTTTATTAGTTGATCAGGCATCAATTTTGCATATGATTTTTCTGTAGTGCTAACATTGGAATGACCGAGTAATTTACTCAATGTATAGAGGTCAACGCCGCTGTTAATCATTTTAACCGCAAATGTATGTCGCCCGCAATGAAACGAAATATTTTTTTTGATCCCTGCTCGTTTGCTCCATTGTTTTATGATTGAATTAATATATGATGGAGCAAAAGGCATATCAAAAACATATTCGATATTTCGAATGTTATCCGGATATAATAATTTTTTCATATCGTTTGTAACCGGTATAATCAAAAGTTTTTTCGTTTTTTGTATGGTTATTCTGATTGAACCGTCTTGTATGTCGGAATATTTTAATTTTTTAATGTCGCTGTAACGCATGCCGGATAAGCAACTAAATAAAAACGCCCTTTTAATTTCCTCGTTACTGCATTTCGTTTCGATTAGTTTTAATACTTCATTCCAAGTCAAATAGTTTTTTATTACCTCTTGACCTTTAGGCATTTCAAAATCTTCGAATGGATTCGATTTAATATATTTTTGTTTCCTCGCCTTATTTAATGCTGCTTTCAGGACTACAAATAAAAGTCTTATGTAATTTGTATTTTTATTCTTATCCTGCAAATGCTTTTTAAACTTATTAAGAAAATTCAAATTTATTTTCTGGAATGGAATAAAATCACCCTCAAACTCTCTTAAGTTTAAAATTAAGCATTTATGTCTGCTTGACAGGTCTGTAGTTTCTTTTATAAAATCAATAATGCATTTCTTTGCTTTATACTCCGGGACTAAATCATAAACACCGCTTAAATATTCTGTTTGAATTTGATTTCTGAGCATTTCTGCTTTTTTCCGGATTTCTTTATTTAATTCCTTATCGTTTGTCTCTATTAGTCCGATATTCCGCCTTGTACGGATTCCGTTAAAATGAATGTCAATGTAGTATTGACCGGATTTTCTTTTCTTTAAATTAAACATTGTTTTTTATATTTAATTTGTGATTATCTTTTAGAGACAAAATATTGACAATAATATATAAAAGCAAGTCATAACAACTTATATTAAGTATCAATATATAACATTGTTAAAAAACAAGGAATTATAATGGAAATATTAAAAAAGATAGGATTTTATATAATAATAATTAAATATACTAAATATCATTTTTTAATGTCAGTCATCACAAAAAGACAATTCATTACCATTCATCACATCTGTCCAAAATAACTTACTAAAGATTATAAAAAAATTCCTGAAAAATTAGATTAAAAACCATATTTTTATATTTTACAAAATAAATATATATATTATGGTAAACATGACATTATTTTCTCAA